>CADBSL010000046.1 GCA_902797345.1 uncultured Eubacteriales bacterium | reverse complement strand
GCTGGTGGACATCCTGAAGAACGCCCAGGCCGGGACCTGCGAATATGAACCCCAGGTGCCCCGGGCCATCGTTCCCAAGACGAGAAATATTCGCACGGAATCCCTGGCGGAGGCTGCACAGCTGATCAATGAGGCGGAACGCCCGATGATCTTCGCCGGCGGCGGCGCCATCGCTTCCAACTGCTCCGAGAATCTCCTGGCCTTTGCGGAGATGATTGGCGCTCCGATCTCCCTGTCCATGATGGGCCTGGGAGCCTGCCCCTCCGAGTACCCGTATTTCACCGGGATGCTGGGGATGCACGGAACGAGAGTATCGGCGAAAGCCGTTTCCAATTGCGACCTGCTGATCATCGCCGGCGCCAGAATGTCGGAACGAGTGACCGGCAACGCCAAGACCTTTGCGAAACACGCGAAGATCCTCCACATCGACGTGGATCCGGCAGAGATCGACAAGGTCCTGGAAACTACCACCCACGTCAGCGGCGACCTGAATGAAGTACTGAAGGCGCTGATGGCTCAGATCGACAAGAAAGAAGATATGAGTTGGCGGACCCAGATCCTGAACTGGAAAAAGGAATTCCCGCCAATCGCAGAAGAAAAAGGCAGCATCCCGCCGGCACGGCTGATCAAGAAGATGGCCGAGAAACTGCCGAAGGACGCTATCGTGGTCACCGACGTCGGCCAGCACCAGATCTGGACGGCCCAGTATTACCCAATCCACAAGCCCAGGACATTCCTGTCCTCCGGCGGTCTGGGGACCATGGGGTACGGCATGGGCGCGGCTATCGGGGCCAAGAAGGGCAACCCGGACAAGAAAGTCGTGCTGTTCACCGGTGACGGCAGCTTCCAGATGAATTGCAACGAGCTGATCACCGCCGCCACCCAGAAGATGGATGTCATCGTTGTCGTCATCAACAACCACGTGCTGGGGATGGTGCGTCAGTGGCAGAAGCTCATGTACCATCAGCACTACAGCCAGACTACCACGAACCGGAAGATCGACTACGTGAAACTGGCCGAGGCCTTCGGTGCGAAGGGATATGACGTCAGCACCATGGAAGAACTGGATGCGGTCCTGGACGAGGTCGTAAGCCAGGAAGGGCCGGTACTCCTGAACGTCAACATCGACGAAGACGCCAACGTACTGCCGATGGTTCCTCCGGGGAATGCATATAACCAGCAGATTTTCAGTATCGAAGTGTAGGAGGCCCGCTATGGAAAAAAGATATATTTATTCATTGATCGTACAGAACAGAGCCGGTGTACTGAGCCGTATCGCCGGACTGCTGACCCGAAGAGGGTTCAATATCGAGACCTGCTCCGCTGCGGAAACGGACAACCCCGGCGTATCCCTGATCGTCGTTGTGTTCAAATCCGATGAAAAGAATGCGATCCAGATCAAGAAGCAGCTGGAAAAACAGGTGGACGTGTTCGAAGTCAAGGAACTGACGTCCGACAGCTCCGTTACCAGAGAGCATGTGATGGTGAAGGTTTCTGCCAATGAAGATGAGCGGATCAACATCATCTCCGTGGCTGGGATCTTCCGTGCCAATATCATCGACGTTTCTCCCAAGTCCATGATCATCGAGCTTACCGGGAACACCGGCAAGATCGACGCCTTCATTGAGACCATCAAGCCCTTCGGCATCATCCAGGTCGCCCGGGCCGGTATGATCGGTATCGAACGGCTGGGCGCTGCGCCGCCATTACATAAGTACTGATATCATTATTTGGAGACGAAAAAGGAGGGCTGCCCTCTGGCGAGCAATAGTTCCCCAGAGAAAAGGGCGCTCGGTAAATGAGAAGAACCAAAGCGATCTAGCCCCTGATGGGCGCCCGATTTCGGCGGGGAAGCTATTGTCGCCCCTGCAGCCCGGAGTAACGGTTTCATCTCCAATTTAGAATAAGGAGAAGGATCATGAAAAGTGATAATGTAAAAAAAGACTATACAAAAGCCCCGCACCGGAGTCTGTTCCGGGCTATGGGCTATGTGGACGAGGAACTGGACCGGCCGCTGATCGGCGTGGTCAATTTCCAGAATGAGATCGTGCCCGGGCACATCCACCTGGACACCATCGCCAAAGCCGTCAAGGAGGGCATCCGCACCGCCGGCGGCACACCGATCGAAGTACCGGCCATCGCCGTCTGCGACGGCATCGCCATGAACCATATCGGCATGAAGTACTCCCTGGTTTCCCGGGAACTCATCGCCGACAGCATCGAGACCATGGCCATCGCCCACCAGTTCGACGGACTGGTGCTGATCCCCAACTGTGACAAGACGGTCCCGGGGGCACTGATGGCGGCAGCCAGAGTCAACGTTCCCACCGTCATCGTGTCCGGTGGACCGATGCTGGCGGGGATCGACCCGAAGGGCAACAAGACCAGCCTTTCCCAGATGTTCGAAGCCGTAGGCGCTATGAGCGCGGGCACCATGACGAAAGAAGAACTGTGCTTCATGGAAGATAACGCCTGTCCCAGCTGCGGTTCCTGCTCCGGAATGTTCACAGCCAACTCCATGAACTGCCTGACGGAAGCAGTGGGAATGGGCCTGCCCGGCAACGGCACCATCCCGGCGGTCATGGCG
>CADBSL010000045.1 GCA_902797345.1 uncultured Eubacteriales bacterium | reverse complement strand
AGCTTGCTGTTGCCCCGCCGTCCGCCAGGAAGGTAGAACCGGTGATGAAGGCGCCGGCATCGCTCATCAGAAGTTCCGCGATGTTGGCCATTTCATCCGCCGTTCCGGGTCTTCCCGCAGGGCACTTGGCGAACATATTCTTGTAGAAATCACCTCTCGGACCATTGAACTCATCCACTGCCAGCGGTGTTACGATGATGCCGGGAGCGATGTCATTGAGCCTTGCGCCGCGCTCACCCCAACGGATGCATTCGTACATGACCCGCTTTTCGTTGCAGCGTTTGGCAAGCTGGTAGGCATGGAGGGTGTCCCGGATATTCTCCGGCTGCAGGAGCGGGAGGCTCAGCAGTTCCTCCGTGGGAGTCGTGGCCAGCTGCCGGTCCTCCTCGGGAGTCAGCTGCGGCATCCGCCAGCCCGACTGACTGGAGATAGTCACACCGGCACCGCCTTCTGCGATCACCTTTCCGACCTCTTCCAGCAGGACTGCCGTGCCGTAAAGGTCCACCTTCAGGATCGCCTCGATGGGTGCCTGAGAGGGGGAAACGCCTGCGGCATTGATGAGGTATTTGATCTCACCGTATTCCTGCGCCTTGGCGATGATAGCCAAAATGTCTTCTCTGGAAGAGAGGTCCATCTCAAAGGGAACCACATCATATCCGGCATTATTCATGATCTCAGCGATGGCCTCCGCATTCTTCATGCTCTTATCGCCGAGGATGATTTTCTTTCCAAATCCGGTCCTGCGGGCCAGGGCCATGCCGATCTGCCCCGCACCGGTCACGATCATAACTTCTTTTTTCATCGTCTTACCTTTCTCCTGTTTGCCCAGGTTCAGATTCCCTTGGCATTTTATCTTTCTGACGACTTTATTCTCACACATTTTGATTGCATTATCCAATCAAAAAGTATTATAATTGATTTGATTTTTAAATAGAAAGGATTACTATGAACACTAAACAGATCGACTATTGTATTGAACTGGCCCATACCCTGAACTTCAGCCGTGCGGCGGAAAACCTCTTCGTCAGCCAGCCGTCCTTCTCCTATCAGATCCGCCTTCTGGAAGAGGAAGTGGGCTTTACCATCTTTGAGAGAAGCGGCAAGGGAGCCTCCCTGACGCCTGCAGGGACCCAGTTCGTCGGATTTCTCTCCGGTATGCGAGAAGAACTGAAGCGGGCTATCGAACAGGGCCAGAACTTCAGCGCCAAATATCAGGACAGCATTTCCATCAGCCTGCTGGTCCGTCAGGCGGTCCACTTCCTGCCGGAAGCCATGCGGCTGTTTGCCGAATCCCACCCGGATGTCCAGATCGTCCCCCTCTTCCAGTATGAAAACGGTGTGGAGTCATTCCTTCGGGAGGAAGCGGACATCCTCTTTACCCTGAAAGAACAGACCCGGCAGATCCCGGGCATCGCCGTACATGACCTCTTTACAAGCCATATTTACCTGATCACCCAGACGGACGACCCGCTGGCTGAGAAAAACCTGATCTGTGAGGAAGACCTGTATGGCAGGACCCTCATGGTGGGCGGAGGCTCTCCCGAGGCGCTGAGGGCCGTCCAGCATCGATTGATCGCCACCGGGAAGATCGACTACTTCAACAGCGCGGATCACGACACGACACTGACCAATGTCGCCGCCGGGAAAGGCGTCTGCCTCGCTCCGGGGTTCCTGAACGACCACAGCGGCCAGTTTGCCTGGATCCCCTTTGACTGTAAGGAAGACTTCTCCTGCGTCCTCTGTACGCACAAAAACGATCAACGGGAAAGTCTTGCCGCTTTTATTCGCCAGCTGAAAGCTCTCTACAAAGAGGCAGTTGCCGTACCTTTCTGATCGAGCGCTTCCAGCTCCATCAGGATCTCCCGGATATCTCCGTTGATGCAGATGAATCTGTCCCGGATCTCTTCTGGTGCGAAAGCTTCCCCATAGTTCAGGCAGGCATACACAGCCTTCTCATTGGCCATGGTCATCTGCCAGAAGGGGTGTTTGATAATGACCGGGGTATTGGCTCCGACGCCAAGCTCCAGATAAAGCACGCGGCGATTTTTGTGAACCTCCAGGAATTCCGAATACGCCGCTGCCGCCCGGTGCCAGCCTTCGTCCTCCACAAAGGAATCGTCCGACCGCAGGTTCATCACTACATCTCCCCCGCCATCCGGACATTTCGGGATCAGATCTGTCGGTATCCTCATCCGGATACTTCTACCCTCCGGCACCTGGAAGACCCCTGCTTCATCCCGAATAAATCCCTGGGCTTCCATCGCCTTCATGACCCATTCTTCATTGTCGTAGGTCTTTCGGATGGAGGGGTCAGCACTTTGGAACAGACCATAATCTCCCTGAGTATAAAACAGTCTTTTCTTGTCGAACCCGGCCTTCTGGAACTGGTGATCCACGTTGGTAGTGATCACGAAATAGTCCTTGTTCCGGACCAGATCCAGCAGATTTTCATATACCGGCTTTGGCGCGTCCAAATAACGATTGATATAGATATTTCTCGCCCAGTACGCCCAGGATATTTCAGGCTCCACCTGCATCACAAAGAATCCGCCGGAGTACATATCGTGAAATCCATACCGTTCTTCAAAATCAAAGAAATACTGCCGGAACCGCTCTCCGCTGTAGGTGAATCCGGCAGATGTAGAAAGTCCTGCTCCGGCTCCGATCACAACAGCATCTGCGCTGTCGATCTCGCTTCTCAGCCTCGCGATCTGCTCCTTATCCCAGGAGTCCTTCGTAAAGTACTCTGTCCTCTTCTTTGAAAACATTGAAAATCACCCTTTCCATTTTTCCGGGATGTTCCTTCATCCATTCCGTCACGGTCTTCACCGCGATCTCAGCCGCCCTCTTGTTGGGGAAACGAAAAACACCGGTTGAAATGCAGCAGAACGCCACGCTTTTCAGCCCGTTTTCTGCGCACAGTTCCAGCGTATTTCGATAACAGTCTTCCAGATCCTGCTCCAGTTCCGGCGTCAACGCGCCCTGGACGATGGGACCCACCACATGGATCACCTTTTTGGCCGGAAGGTTGTACCCCTCTGTCACCATCGGGACTCCTGTCGGCTGTTCGTAATCCCTGCCAAACCGGGCCCTCAGCTGTTCCATCTTTCTACTGCACTCCGCTCTCAACTGCACTCCCGCATAGGTATGGATGCAGTTATCGATGCAGGTATGCATCGGGATGAAACACCCCAGCATCTGTGAATTGGCCGCATTGACGATGGCGTCCGCCGTCAGCCGTGTGATATCCCCCTGCCACAAAGAGATCCCCTCTTTGATCTCAGGGATGTCTTCCGGGCATACCGGTCCTTTCT
>CADBSL010000044.1 GCA_902797345.1 uncultured Eubacteriales bacterium | reverse complement strand
CGGATCGTCATCGGTATATCCGCCAAAATTCAATGATCTGAAATCTCCTTTGCTGACCCCTCCGTTCCGGGTGGTGAAGAATGCCCGAAGGCCTCCTTCCGCCTCCATTTCCGGAATGGCCAGGTACTGTACGCCATTGTCTGCCTGTTTCAGTTCAAAGGGTTCCATATCAGTCTTTATCCTTGTTTACCAGTTTTTCGATCTCGGAAATAAACGTATTGACGTCTTTGAACTGACGGTATACGGAAGCAAACCGCACATAGGCGACCTCATCCAGCTCCCGAAGATGCTCCATGATGATCTCTCCGATGAACTGAGATTTGATCTCCTTTTCCATCATATTGTTCAGACCCCGTTCAATATCCGAAACGATGTTTTCGATATCGTCCATGGATACCGGCCGTTTTTCGCAGGCTTTGATGATCCCGCTCATGATCTTGTTGCGGTCAAACACTTCCCTGCTCCCATCTTTCTTGATCACGATCAATGGGATCTCTTCCACTTTTTCATAGGTGGTGAAGCGTTTTTTGCACTTTTCACACTCTCTTCTTCTGCGGATCGCGTGGCCTTCCTCCGTAGGTCTCGAATCGATTACCTTTGTATCCGGATTTTCACAAAATGGACATCTCATACGTTACTATTATCTCCGTTTCCTCACAATCATGTGATAACTTTATCCTTTATTTTACCACACTATCTAGCGACTAGCAACTTTTTAATCGCATTTTCTAGTCCGTCTATGGATAATTCGAACATCGGGAAGATCTCCCCGATCCGTTCGATGGTAAAACTGCCGTAATCCCACTCCCAATAATCCTCTTTGATGGGGTTGAGCCACACCACATGGGAGAAATGCCGCTTGAAGCGCTCCAGCCACACGATACCCGGCTCGTTGTTGTAATGGCTGTAATAGCTGCTGCCGCCTTTGCTCATCAATTCGCTGGGTGCCATGGAAGCATCTCCCACGATGATCACTTTATAATCGCTGCTGAGATTCTTGAAGACCCACTCCGTGTCGATCCAGTCCCCCCACCGGCAGTGAGGTGTCTCATACAGGTTCTCATAAATGCAGTTGTGGAAATAGAACGTCTTCAGGTCCTTGAAGTGATTGGACTTGTCCGCGGCCTGGAACAGCATGCTGCACATCTTGGAATAGGGGGTCATGGACCCGTCGGAATCGAACAGCAGCAGGACTTTTACGGTATTCTGCCGGGGTTTCTCGAAGACCAGACTCAGCATCCCCGCATTGTCGCAGGTCTCCTGGACCGTTCCTTCCACATCCAGTTCTGTCTTCTCCGCATCCACCCGGCTGGAAAACTGCCGGAGTTTGCGGAAAGCCATCTGGAACTGTCTCGTATCCAGGATATTGTCCTGCCGGAAATCCCGGAAGTTCCGTTCACCGGCCACTTTTACCGCACTGCGGTGGCGGGACTCGCCTCCCACACGGATCCCTGCCGGGTTATATCCCCCGTGTCCAAACACGGAAGTGCCGCCGGTACCGATCCAGTAACTGCCGCCGTGGTGCTCTTCCTTTTGTTCCTTCAGCCGCTCTTCCATCATCTTCAGCAGCTCATCCAGCTCATAATGAGGGAATTCTTTCTGCAGCTGCTGGAGTCCAAAGTTTGGCGGGATCTCCTTGTCCAGCCATTTCCAGATCTCCTCCGGCAGATCATCGCCGGTCTCCACACCCTCGAAGAACTGTGCAAAAGCCAGATCGAACTTATCGTAATCCGCCTCGCTTTTCACCACGACGCTGCGGCACAGATAATAA
This sequence comes from uncultured Eubacteriales bacterium, assembly GCA_902797345.1. Lineage (GTDB taxonomy): Bacteria > Bacillota > Clostridia > Peptostreptococcales > Anaerovoracaceae > RUG14258. Next base: position 1,379 of record CADBSL010000044.1, on the reverse strand, counting down.
AAATCCACCAGGCTGGACCGGCAAAGCCCCATGTCCAGCGCCTCCGTCAGGGTCATCCACTCATTGAGGGAAACCTTGAGCCCCTGGCTTCTGAGTAAATAAAAGAATTCGATAAACATATCTTATCTCCACCGGTAACCGGAATTATTGCTCTTACGGTTTTTGACATCGAACAAGGATTCCATGTCCTGATTCTTCTTCAGGAGCACCCCAAGGAAGGGGATCTCCGTTGTGATCTTGTCAACGGAAATACCGCTTAATGTCAGGGCCTGCAGCCAATCCAGCAGCTCGGAAGTGCTGGGCTTCTTCTGGATATCCTTCAACCCTCTGATATAGTAGAAGGCTTCCATAGCATTCTTCAGGAGGTTTTCCTGGATGTTCGGGTAGTGGACCCGTACGATCTCCTCCATTTTCTCCTGATCCGGGAATTCGATGTAATGGAAGATGCATCTTCTCAGGAAAGCGTCCGGCAGTTCTTTTTCTGCGTTGGATGTGATGATCACGATGGGGCGGTGTTTGGCCCGGATGGTTTCCTTGGTTTCCGGGATGTGGTACTCCATCTTGTCCAGTTCCCACAGCAGGTCATTGGGGAATTCCAGGTCCGCCTTGTCGATCTCGTCGATCAGCATGACCACCTGTTCTTCCGAGGTGAAAGCCTCTCCCAGCTTACCCAGTTTGATATACTGTTTGATGTCGCTGACATCGCCTTCGCCGAACTGGCTGTCGTAGAGACGCTGCACGGTATCATACACGTACAGACCCTCCTGGGCTTTCGTGGTGGATTTGATGTTCCAGATGATCAGATCCTTGCCCATGGATTCCGCGATGGCTTCCGCCAGCATCGTCTTGCCGGTCCCCGGTTCGCCTTTGATCAGCAGAGGCTTCTGCAGTGCCACTGCCACGTTTACCGCATTCATCAGTTCTCTGGACGCAACGTAATCCGAACTTCCCTTGAAATTGCTGACTTCCTTCATCTTGTTCTTTCCCATTTATGTGTTCCTCCTTGTCTGGGGTTATCTGTTTTCCTCTTTCATTTTTTTCAGCGACTGGGCAAAGGGCGGTCTTGCCACTCCTTTTTCCGTGATGATCGCAGTGATGTATTTTGCATCCGTGACATCAAAAGCCGGATTGTAGGTCTTGATATCCTCCGGAGCCATCGGCCGTTCGTACCATTTTTCAAAGATCTCTTCTCCGGGCCGTTCCTCGATCCGGATCTGGGCTCCCGTAGGACAATCCATATCTATCGTGGACAGCGGCGCATTGATATACATGGGGATCCCGAATTCCTTCGCCAGGACCGCCACTCCGGAAGTGCCGATCTTATTGGCGCTGTCCCCATTAGCCGCGATCCGATCCGCTCCCGTGATCACTGCCTGGAT
>CADBSL010000043.1 GCA_902797345.1 uncultured Eubacteriales bacterium | reverse complement strand
CTGTAGTCATACTGGATCAGGGCATTCAGCGCAGCCCGGACATTGTCGCCAGCCCGATTGCCCATTTCCACCACTTCGCCCACCATCATCTCGATGGCAAAGGAGGGAGACCGCAGGAGACGGTCGTCCAGCTTCCGGGCCAGTTCGGTCCGCTCTTCTTCGATGGAACCCTCCTTGTCCTTGACGATCCGGGAGGCCATCTTCACCAGAAGGTTGCCCATGGGGAAGAGGAAGATCGCATTGATCAACTTGAAGGAGGAATGGAAAATCGCGATTTTCACCGCATCCACCCGCATCGCCGCCAGATCCGGCAGCACCACGAAGGCGATGGAGATGATGATCCCGAAAATGATCACGCCGATCACGTTGAACAGCAGGTTGACCCAGGCCACCCGTTTTCCGTTTGTAGTGGAACCTACACTGGAGATCAGGGCCGTGGTACAGGAACCGATGCAGGCACCCAGACAGATATATACCGCGATATTGGCGGTGATCATCCCGTCCATGGCCAGAGCCTGGAGCACACCGATAGAAGCCGAGGAACTCTGCATGATGCAGGTCACCACGAATCCGACTAAAATACCGAGGAAGGGGTTGGCGCCCAGGACGGTGATCGCCCGGACAAAGATTTCAGAATCCTGATAAGGTTTGACCGCGTTTGACATCCATGTCAGACCGGTGAACAGAACGCCCACGGCGATCAGGAGTTCTCCAATAGCATTGGTTTTGGCCTTCTTGCCAAACATCACCATGATCGCGCCGATGCCGATGAGGATCGGGGCAAAGAATGAGGGTTTGAATACCGCGAAGGTATCCCCCAGTTGAGTCGCAGATACGATCCAGGCTGTAGCGGTGGTACCGATGTTGGCACCCATGATGACGCCTACAGACTGGGTCAGGCTCATGATCCCGGCGTTGACCATACCGATGGCCATTACAGAAGTGGCGCCGGAGCTTTGAATGATCATCGTTACCAGGCCGCCCACCAGCAAACCTGTAAAACGGTTGTTGGTCAGCACACCCATCATGTGCTGCATTTTGTCTCCCGCAAATTTCTGGAGACCGGCGGACATCATTTTCATACCATACAAGAACATTCCCAGTCCGCCGAAAAAGGTCACTATCATCGTCACATCGTCTAAAGTCATTGATTTTTTCTCCTTTTTCTTTCTTACTTATTCACTTGTTATTTTTTTATCCCTTCTTCTTCCACAGTACATTGTAATTCTGAAAACACATAAAGTCCACAGGTTTTTTGACGATTTTCGTCGATTTTTAGGGGTTTTTAATAGGAGGTCTGGAGTCGGAAGTCTGGAGTCGGAAGTCTAAAGAAGGGGCAGCAAGACATAAAAATCCCGGGCACATTCGTGCCCGGGGCGTTGGTACAGATAATCTATTCTTTCGGGATCAGAACCGCCTTGATCCGCCGTACGCCGGAGCTGGAGGACTGTTCCTTCTTGATCTTGAAGGTACCCAGCACGCCGGTGTGTTCCACGTGCGGTCCGCCGCAGATCTCTCTGGAGAAATCGCCGATGGAGTAGGTCTTGACCCGTTCGCCGTACTTGCTTTCGAAGACGCCGAAGAAGCCTCTTTCCGCTGCTTCCGTCATGGGCATCTCTTCCATGACTACCGGCAGGTCCTGAGCGATGACTTCGTTCACCAGGTCTTCCACCTGTTTCTGTTCTTCCTTCGTCACCGGACGGGAACAGGAGAAGTCGAACCGCAGCCGTTCTGCTGTAATGTTGGAACCCTTCTGTTTGATGTCTTCCTCCGGCAGGACCTTCTGCAGCGCTGCCTGGAGCAGGTGGGTGGCGGTGTGGAGCTTGACAGTCTCTTCCTGGTGGTCCGCCAGGCCTGCCGCGAACTTCCCTTCCGCACCGGCTTTGCTCTTGCTCTGGTGTTCCGCGAAGGACTTTTCGTAACCTTCCTTATCGATCTTTAGGCCTCTTTCTGTGGCCAGTTCTTCCGTGATCTCTACAGGGAATCCATAGGTATCATATAAATGGAAGACGGTGACGCCGTCGATGATGCCGTTTTCGGCTTTGTCCGCCGCTTTGCCGAATTCCTTCAGGCCCTTCTGGAGGGTCCGCTGGAACTTGGTCTCTTCTTTTTCCAGTTCTTCCTTGATCTTGGCTTCGTTCTCGATCAGTTCCGGATACGCGTCCTTATATTTATCGATGAAGGCCTGAGCCACGTCCTTCAGGCTGCCGTCCGGCAGGTCGATGTTTCTGCCGTAGCGCACCGCCCGGCGGATAATCCGCCGCAGCACGTATCCCTGGTCCACGTTGGAGGGGGTGATGCCCTTCCGGTCCCCGATCATCATGGTGGCGGTCCGGGTGTGGTCCAGCACGATCCGGAAGGCTCTGGTGACTTCCGGGTCTTCTCCATATTTCTTTCCGGTCAGTTCTTCGATGACTTTGATGGCATCTTCAAACAGGTCGGTATCGTAAACGCTTTCCTTGCCGTTCATGATGCAGGTGACTCTCTCCAGCCCCATGCCGGTGTCGACGTTTTTCTGGGCCAGAGGTTCGAACTGGCCTTCGCCGACTTTATTGTATTCCATGAATACGTCGTTCCAGATCTCCAGGAAGGCGCCGCAGTCGCAGTCCGGACCGCAGTTCGGGCCGCACTTGGGCCGCCGGATCAGGAACATTTCACTGTCCGGGCCGCAGGGACCGGTCAGGCCTGCCGGGCCCCACCAGTTGTGCTTCTTGGGCAGGAAGTAGATGTTTTCTTTTTTGATGCCCTGTTTTTCCCACAGAGCGGCGGAATATTCATCCTTCGGTGCATCTTCATCCCCTTCGAAGCAGGTCACTGCCAGCTGGTCCGAAGGGATGCCCAGGTATTTTTCGTCTGTCAGGAATTCGTAGCTCCAGGCGATCTGTTCATCTTTGAAGAAATCGCCCAGGGACCAGTTCCCCAGCATTTCAAAGAAGGTACAGTGGGAATCGTCCCCTACTTCATCGATATCGCCGGTCCGGACGCATTTCTGCACGTCGGTGAGCCGGGTGCCTTCCGGGTGCTTTTCACCCAGAAGATAGGGTACCAGCGGGTGCATCCCTGCAGTGGTGAACAGGACCGTAGGGTCATTCTCCGGGATCAGGGACGCGGAGGGGATGATGCTGTGGCCCTTGCTTTTAAAGAAATTCAGGTATAACTCTCTCAATTCGTTGCTTCGGATCGGTCTCATTTTGATTTCCTTTCTGAACTGTATTTTATGCTTTTAGCTTTTATGTCGATTCTCTGAAAACCTCAGATAGATTATTTTATCACATCGGTTTTTTACCGTCAATAAAGGCCATAAAAAAGGAGTGGCCCTCCCGGGACTCTACGGAAGGTTTATTGACATTTTTCGTTTTTCTCGGTATAATTTATGTAAATGGTTTATGTAAAGTTATTATGTAAATAATATGTGGGAGGTGAATCGCATGAACTGGAACCGGGAACTATCCGGAAACATCACGACTATCCAGGATCTGATCCGGGAAACGGGGATGTCCGCGAAAGAAGCTCGCCGGCTGCAGCCGATATTGGAGCGCTTTCCCATGAGCATCCCACCCTACTACCTTTCCCTCATCGATTGGGAGGACCCGGCGGACCCGATCCGAAAGATCGCAGTACCCTCGCCGAAGGAACTGGATATCCAGAGTACCTTTGATCCCAGCAATGAGGCTTCCAACACGGTGCAGCAGGGCATCCAGCACAAGTACTCCTCCACTGCCATGATCCTGTCCACCCAGCGCTGCGCTATGTACTGCCGGCATTGTTTCCGAAAACGGCTGGTGGGTCTGGAAGCAAAAAAAGAAACGGTGGAGAGTCCGGAGGCGGCCGCTGCCTACGTCAGGGCCCACCCGGAGATCAACAACGTGCTGATCTCCGGCGGGGATGCATTCCTGAACTCGAACCGGCGGATCCGGGAATACCTGGAGTGCTTTTCCTCCATGGAGCAGCTGGATTTCATCCGCTTCGGCACCCGGATCCCGGTGGTCTTTCCCCAGCGAATCTATGAGGACGAGGAATTGCTGGATATCCTGGCAGAATACAATGAGAAGAAGCAGATCTACATCGTGACTCACTTTGACCACCCGCAGGAACTGACACCGGAAGCTCTTCAGGCCGTCCGGGAGCTGATCCGAAGGGGGATCATCGTCAAAAACCAGGTGGTGCTGATGCGGGGCGTCAATGATTCTCCCGAAGTCCTGGGGGACTTGCTTCGAAAACTGACGATAGAAGGGATCATCCCCTACTACATCTTCCAGTGCCGGCCGGTGGGCGGCGTGGGCCACCGTTTCCAGGTGCCTCTGATCGAAGGGATCCGGATCGTGGATGAGGCCCGGGGCGACCAGAACGGCCAGGCCAAATGCGTCCGATATGTGATGAGCCACCACACCGGAAAGATCGAGATCCTGGGGATGTCGGACGACACTCATCTCGTGATGAAGTTCCACAACTCCAAATATCCGGAAAATAAAAACCGGCTCTTTACCATAGAGCCGGCTGAAGACCAGTGTTGGTTGGATTAGATATTCCAATCCCAGTATTCTTCCTGCGGTGCAGGTTGTTCTTCCAGGTGGCGTCCATCGCTGAACTCCAGCTCCGGGCTTTTGATGCTGACCCGGATCCCGGCGTCCACAGAGGTCACCAGGAAGGAGTTGCCGCCGATCACCGTGCCGTCGCCGATCACCGTGTCGCCTCCCAGTACAGTCGTATTGGCATAGATCGTCACGTTGTTGCCGATGGTGGGGTGACGCTTCATGCCGCGGAGCTGCTGACCTTTCCGGGTGGACAGCGCCCCCAGGGTCACGCCCTGATAGATCTTGACATTATCCCCGATCTCCGTGGTCTCGCCCACAACGATGCCGGTACCGTGGTCGATGAAAAAGTATTTGCCGATGGTGGCGCCGGGGTGGATGTCGATCCCAGTGATGCTGTGGGCATATTCCGTCATGATCCGGGGGATCATGGGCACTTTCAATAAGTATAATTCATGGGCGATCCGGTAAATGGTCACCGCAAACAGCCCCGGATAGGAGAAAATTACTTCATCCGTGCTGGAGGCCGCAGGGTCGCCGTTCAGCGCCGCCTCCACATCGGTGCTGAGATATTCCCTCATCTGGGGGATCCGGCTGAGGAAGGTGTCCACGATTTCTTCGGTGCGGGCCTCGACCTCTTCCCAGGAGAGATCCCGGCCGCTCTCATCGCTGCCGATGGCCTTGGCTACCTGCTTTCTCAGGTGGTACTGGATGAATTCCACGTGTTCCCCCACCAGATACTGGACGTTTTCCGAACGGACCTTTCTCTTTTCAAAGAACCCCGGGAACAGCACGCTGCGGACCTTTTCCGCCACTTCGATGATGATCTCCTTATTAAGCATATTGGATTCATCGATCCGGCTGGTCAGAGGGTATTTTCCGTATGTATCAATAATATTGCTGACGATCTCATGCGTCCGGTTGTCTTTCGTCATG
>CADBSL010000042.1 GCA_902797345.1 uncultured Eubacteriales bacterium | reverse complement strand
GTAGGGAAAGGGACCTACACCATTTTAACCAATCATGCGGAAAAAATCGCCTCCATGTCGGGCAGCCGCATCGAAGTCAAGAAGATCCTGGTGTCGGACGTCAATAAGAAACGGGATATCGACGTCCCCAAAGAGATCCTCACCACAGACGCGGACGCCATCCTCAACGATCCGGACATCGACGTGATCGTCGAACTCCTGGGAGGCATCGATACCGCCTATTTCTATATGAAGGAGGCCATCCTGCGGGGCAAGCACGTGGTCACCGCCAACAAAGCCGTCATCGCCACCCACGGGCCGGAGTTGATGGAACTGTCCAAGAGAAACCGGGTGCTGCTGCTCCACGAAGCCAGCGTCGCCGGCGGCATCCCCGTGATCACCGCCATGCTGAAGCCGCTGGCAGGAAACGAACTCACTGAGATCATCGGTATCGTCAACGGCACCACCAACTACATCCTGACTCAAATGACGGAAAACAATATGGAATACGACACCGCCCTGAAGCTGGCCCAGGAAAAAGGCTTTGCGGAAGCGGACCCCACCTCTGACGTGGAAGGGGAAGATGCCGCTTACAAGCTCTGCATCCTCATGCTGATCGGCTTCGGCGTTTATGTGGATCCGAGCGACATCCCCTGTGAAGGGATCACCAAGATCTCCAAGGACGACATCGAATTCGCATCCCAGTTCGGCTACAAGTTGAAGCTCCTGGCAGGAGCCAAAAACACCAACGGCCGGCTGAAATACTATGTATCTCCCACTTTGGTGGCAGAATCCCACCCGCTGGCCTCGGTCAACAACGAGTTCAACGCCCTCTTCATTAAAGGCGATGCGGTGGGTGAGCTGATGTTCTACGGCAAAGGTGCCGGCTCCATGCCCACAGGCAGCGCTGTGGTGGGAGACATCATCTCCGTAGCCAAATGCATCGGAACGGACCTGCTGGATGTCACTCCGGCTCAACCCTATCCGGTCACGGAAGATGACCTGGAGCGCATCGGAGAAAGCAAGAGTATGTTCTACATCAACTTCCTGGTGGGGGACGAACCGGGTTCTCTGGGGAAGGTCTCCACGGCCTTCGGCAACCATGGCGTCAGCATCCAATCCGTGATGCAGCGCTCCAAGGGCGAGGCGGATGTTCCGGTCATTTACATCCTCCACGAGACCACCCGGCAGCAACTGGACGATGCATTAAAAGAAATCACTGACAATCACTTCGTCAAAGAAGTGACCAGCATATTAAGAGTACTTTCATAAGGAGAACAAAACATGAGTGCAACATTATTTGAACAGTGGCGGGAGCTGCTGGAAAATCAGACCCAGGAAACCTTCCAGGAGTTCTGGACAGCCTACAGCGGTGCCGAGACCCGGATCTACACGGAGATCGTGTCCAAACCCAGAAGACACCTGAAGGGTGTTGTATCCGAACTGGCGGAAAAATTTGAGACTACCGACGTCATCTTCACGGGTTTTCTGGACGGGATCAACTCCAGCTTAAAAACTCCGCTGGATGTGGAAGCTACCACCCCGGAAACGGAGATCGACCTGAAGGTGAATTTCGAGGAACTGTACTTTAATATGTTGGAAGCCGGTGCAGATTACCTCTACAACATCCCCCAGTGGGAAAAAGCTCTTTCCCAGGAAAAACGGGACGAGATCACGAAGCGCTGGAAAAAATCCAAGATCGTCGTGAAGGAAAAGACTCCCGGCAGAAATGACCCCTGCCCCTGCGGCAGCGGCCTGAAATACAAGAAGTGCTGCGGAAAAAGTGCATAAAACGATGAAAACCGGATCTTTCGATCCGGTTTTTTATTTCTTCAGTTCACTGACTCTTTTGGAGATATAGTCCGGCACCCTGGATTTTTCCATATCCAGCGCCACAGCGAATTCGCCGTACAGCATGTCCTCCGCCTGTTTCATGGCTTTTCCGTCCACCTCACCGAATTTCTTGTTCTGGTTCTCCATGGACTTCTTTTTTGCGTAGATGGACATGGTCAGCTCGATCAGATCTCCACAATCGTAATTCGTGGTGGCTGAGCGGTAATAGTTCCTCAGCTCCTGGAGGCTGTCCGCGTGGATGGCTTCCGCGGTAATGGTGGGGATCATGTCGATGAGCCGTTCCGCCTCCTCTCGGGAGATCACCGGCCGCATGAAGACCTTCTCATTGTCCGTGGGCACATAAATCGTTTCGGTGCGGTACAGAGGTTTCAGGACATAATACTTCCGTTCCCGGTCAAAGCCATGCCGAGAGGCCTGAAAATCCGGTTCCATTACGGAATCCACCCGGCAGACGCCGGTGGTCCCATATACGATCAGATCCCCTTCCTGAAAGGAACGCCTTGCTGTCTGAGTCTGGGTCTGTGTCTCTGTCATGATTCTATCCTCCGCCTCTTCGTGTCAAAAAAAGTGTGGCCCAAGCCGGACTTACGTTCCGATCGAACCACACGCTTCTTTTGTCATTATAGCACATTTTTTTCGCTATTGTAAGGTCAAATTTGCCCTTTTCGTTGGAAAATGCACAAAAAACGGCCTTTTTATTCCTCCCGGAATCCCGCCAGGTGGGTCACCAGCACCGCTTTGATGGTGTGGAGACGGTTTTCCGCCTCATCAAAGACCACGGAGTGCTTGCTGCGGAAGACTTCGTCCGTCACCTCGCAGATGTCCAGTCCAAACTCATCCCGTACTTTCCGGGCAAAGCCCGTCTCGAAATCGTGGAATGAGGGCAGGCAATGGAGGAAGATCACGTCCGGATTGCCGGTCTTCTTCAGAAGATCCATGGTGACCTTATAGGGGGTCAGGAGTTTCACCCGCTCCTCCACCAGATCCTCTTCGCCCATGGAGACCCAGATGTCTGTATACACCGCATCGGCTCCCTTCAGGGCCTCGTCGAAATCAGAGGTCACGGTGATCGTCGAACCGGATTCCTTCGCATACTTCTGTACCCGCTCCAGCAGTTCCGGGTCCGTGTGGAGTTCCTTCGGCGCCAGGATGGAGAAATCCGCGCCCACCTTCGCCGCAAAGATCAGCAGGCAGTTGGCCACGTTGTTCCGCCCGTCTCCCACGAACACCAGTTTCATATCCTCATAAGGCTTATTCGTATGTTCTTTGATGGTCAGAAAATCCGCCAGCGCCTGGGTGGGGTGATCGAAATCCGTCAGTCCGTTGAATACCGGGATCCCGGAATATTCCGCCAGAGCTTCCACCGTTTCCTGTTTAAAGCCCCGGAATTCGATCCCGTCGTAGATCCGGCCAAAGACCTTGGCGCTGTCTTCGATGCTTTCCTTCTTGCCGAACTGGCTGTCGCCCATCCCTAAAAAGACCGCATGTCCGCCTTCGTCCGCCATTCCCACTTCAAAGGAAGAACGGGTCCTGGTGGAGGTCTTTTCAAAGAGCATCACGATGTTCTTGCCCCGGAGAAGGGTCCCCGGGATGCCGGCCTTTTTCTTGGCCTTCAGCTTCTCCGCCACTTCCAGCATATACAGGATCTCTTCTTTGGAATAATCCAGAAGAGTCAGAAAATTTCTTCCTACTAAATTCACGCTCATTCTTCCATTTCCTCCTTTGCCAGACGGATCATGTTCTCCACGCTTTCAAAGGAGGTGGATCCGTAGGATTTTTTCGCCGCGATGCAGCTTCTGATGTCGATCTTCTCATACACATCCTCTTCGAACCGGTCGGAATAGCCCTTCAGTTCCTCCAGAGACAACTCCTCGATGCCGATGCCCCGTTTCAGACAATCCAGCACGATGTTGCCGATGATCTCGTGGCATTCCCGGAAGGGCAGGCCCTTGGACACCAGATAATCCGCCGCATCCGTGGCATTGGTGAACCCTTTTTTCGCCGCCGCTTCCATCTTGTCCTTCCGGAAGGTCAGGGTCCGAAGCATATCGGTGAAGATCTGCAGGGAGATCCGCACCGTCTCCGCCGAATCGAATACCGGCGGTTTGTCTTCCTGCATGTCTTTATTGTATGCCAGGGTCAGGGACTTCATGATGGTGAACAGGGTCATCATATTCCCGTAGGTCCGGCCGGTCTTCCCCCGGATCAGCTCCGCCACGTCCGGATTCTTCTTCTGGGGCATGATGGAGGACCCGGTGCTGTAGGCATCGTCCATCTCCACGAAGGAGAATTCACTGCTGCTCCACACCACCAGCTCTTCACAGAAGCGGGACAGGTGCATCATCAAAATCGAGCAGTCCGACAGGAATTCCAAAGCGAAATCCCGGTCGCTGACGGCGTCCATGGCATTTTCGCAAAGGTGTTCAAACCCCAGCTCATCCGCCAGGAACTGCCGGTCCGTGTTGTAGGTAGTACCGGCCAGAGCGCCGCAGCCCAGAGGCAGGTAATCGGTCCGTCCAAAGCAGTTCGCAAACCGTTCCCCATCCCGTTTGAACATTTGATAGTAGGCCATCACATAATAAGCCAGGGTCACCGGTTGGGCCCGCTGCAGGTGGGTATATCCTGGCATCACGGTCTCCTTGTTGGCCTCGGCTACTTCGATGATGGCTTTTTTCAGATCCGTGATCAGGTCTTCGATCACCAGGATCTCTTCTTTCAGATACATCCGGAAGTCCACCGCCACCTGGTCGTTGCGGCTTCTGGCGGTGTGGAGGCGTTTGCCGGCCTCCCCGATCCGTTCGGTGAGGACACTTTCGATGTTCATGTGGATGTCTTCATATTCCACCTTGAACTCGATCTTCCCGGCTTCGATATCTTCCAGGATCTGCGCCAGACCTTCCACGATCTGTCTGCAGTCCTCCTCCGAAATGATCCCCTGTTTCGCCAGCATCTTCGCATGGGCCGTGCTGCCCAGGATGTCCTGGCGGTACATTTTTTGGTCGAAACCGATGGAGGCGTTGAATTCATCCATCAATTCCGCTGTTTTTTTGGCGAATCTTCCGCCCCACAGTTTCTTTGCCATAATGATCCTTCCTAAAAGACTTGAGACTTAAGTCTTCAGTCTTAAGTCTCCAATCTTCAAACTTCAGTATTTCAGCTTCAAGCCTTTCGCTCCCAGCTTATTAGAACTTCGTCCTATCATCCTCGTCCAGACCCATTTCCATGATGGCACGGATCTTCAGGGACAGGGAGTGGAGGTTGATGAAACCTTCCGCATCCTGCTGGTTGTACACATCGTCTTCCCCGAAGGTTACGAATTCTTCGTTGTACAGGGAGTACTTGGACTTGGTAGCAACCGCAGTCGCACTGCCTTTATACAGCTTCATCCGAACGGTACCGGTCACGCGCTTCTGGGTCACATCCACGAAAGCGTCGATGGCTTCTCTCAGGGGCGTATACCACAGTCCGTCGTATACCAGCTGGCCGTATCTCTGAGCCAGAATTCTCTTCTCATACATTGTCGGCCGATCCAGCACCAACCGTTCCAGAGCGGTGTGTGCGTTCATCAGGATCGTTCCGCCGGGGGTCTCATACACGCCTCTGGACTTCATGCCCACCAGACGGTTTTCTACGATATCGATGGTTCCGACGCCGTTCTCGCTGCCGATCTCGTTGAGTACCTGCATGATCTTCAGCGGGCCTACCTTGTGGCCGTCGATGGCTACCGGGATGCCCTTTTCAAACTCGATCTCGATGAAGGACGGATTGTCCTTGGCCTTTTCCGGCGGCAGGGACATCACGTGGATGTCTTCCTTGAATTCGTTCCAGGGATCTTCCAGGTTCCCGCCCTCATGGCTGATGTGCAGGATGTTCTGGTCTCTGCTGTAGATCTTTTCCTTGGACTG
>CADBSL010000041.1 GCA_902797345.1 uncultured Eubacteriales bacterium | reverse complement strand
GATGCCGCACCTGCTCATCGCCGGGACCACCGGTTCCGGGAAGAGCGTCTGCATCAACAACATCATCCTCAGCCTGCTGTATGAGGCGAAGCCGGATGAAGTGAAGCTCATCCTGGTGGATCCGAAAGTGGTGGAATTCAGCGTGTATAACGGGATCCCGCACCTGCTGGTGCCGGTGGTGAACGAAGCCTCCAAGGCGGCGGTGGCGCTGTCCTGGGCAGTCAACGAGATGGAAAACCGGTATCGGATCCTCAGCGAACAGAATGTAAGGAATATCGACGGATACAATGAAAAAGCCGCAAAGACCAAGGGTCTGGAAAAGATGCCCCAGATCGTCATCGTCATCGACGAGCTGGCGGACCTGATGATGGCGGCGCCGAAGCAGGTGGAAGATTCCATCGTCCGTCTGGCACAGAAGGCCAGAGCGGCGGGGATCCACATGATCGTGGCCACCCAGCGGCCTTCCGTGGACGTGATCACCGGTCTGATCAAGGCCAACATCCCCTCCCGGCTGGCGCTGGCGGTGTCTTCACAGGTAGACTCCCGGACCATTCTGGACCAGGGCGGTGCGGAGACGCTGGTGGGCAACGGAGATATGCTCTTCAAACCCATTGACCGGCCGAAGCCGGTCCGGATCCAGGGCAGCTTCGTGACGGACTACGAAGTGATGAAGATCACGGATTTCCTGAAATCTCAGGGACTGGAAGCCCCGCAGGCGGCTCTGTCGGAGGACCTGAACAAGACGCTGGAAAGCAGCGGTCTTGGAACGGAAGGCGGCGAGAGCGACGAATACCTCATGGAAGCCGTGGAACTGGCGGCCGGGATGGAGACCATCTCTGTTTCCATGCTCCAGCGGCGGTTCAGGATCGGATTCAACCGGGCCAGCCGGCTGATGGATATGCTGGAGGAGCGGGGCGTCGTGGCGCCTCAGGAAGGTGCCGGCAAACCCCGGACTGTTCTGATCACCGAAGCGGACCTGAAGGATTGGGACAAGGCGGCGGAAGAACTGATCGAGGAGAATACGGAGGAAACTGAAGAAGAATAGTTATGAAATATTTTATCGAGACCCTGGGCTGTCCGAAGAATGAGGTCGACTCCCGGATGGCGGAAGGGGTGCTGGAGAAAGCCGGGTATGAAAAAGCCGGAGAACCGTCGGAAGCGGATATCATCCTGGTGAACACCTGTGCCTTCATCCAGGACGCCAAAGAAGAGTCCATCCAGACTATTTTCGAAATGGCAGGATATAAAGAAGGGCGGTGCCGATTGCTGGCGGTCACCGGTTGTCTGGGACAGCGGTACAATGAGGAGCTGTTCGAAGAGATGCCGGAGGCAGACCTGATCATCGGAGTCAACGACTACAGCCGGCTGCCGGAACTCCTGGAGGAGGCTTTGGAAAAGGGCCGGACCCGGAAACAGTCCTTCGACTGCGGGATCTTCGAGGAATTCCCCGGGATCGCGGCGGAAGTCCGAAACGCGTCGGCGTATCTGAAGATCGCGGAAGGGTGCAATAACTGCTGCACCTACTGTGTGATCCCTCAGATCCGGGGCGGGTACCGGAGCCGCCGGAAGGAAGAGATCCTGGAGGAGGCTGGAGAACTGGTCCGGCAGGGAGCGAAGGAACTGGTGCTGATCGCCCAGGATGTGACGAATTACGGAACGGATCTGTACGAGGATTACGTGCTGGCGGATCTGCTCTCGGACCTGGGAAAGGTGGAGGGACTCAAGTGGATCCGGTTGATGTACTGCTACCCGGACAAGATCACTCCCCGGCTGGTGGAGGAGATCCGGGACAACCCGAAGGTCTGCAAATACATCGACATGCCGGTGCAGCACGGCAGCGACAAGATCCTGAAAGCCATGAACCGAAAGTCTACGAAGGCGCAGATCATGGACGTGGTGCGAATGCTACGCAAAGAAGTGCCGGACATCGCGATCCGGACCACCATCATCGTGGGATTCCCCGGCGAGAAGGCGGCGGAGTTCGACGAACTCTACGATTTCGTGGAGGAGATGCGGTTCGACCGGATGGGGGTCTTTGCTTACTCCAAAGAAGAAAATACGCCGGCGGGGCAGATGAAGCCCCAGGTCCGGCAGGATGTGAAAGAACGACGGCGGGATGCGCTGATGCAGCTGCAGCAGGGGATCTCGCTGGAGAATAATTTAAAACGCGTGGGCGAGATCTGCGAAGTGCTGGTGGAAGAGGGACCGGACGAGGAAAACGGTTATCTGGGACGGACTTCCCGGGACGCGGCGGAGATCGACAATGCGGTGATCTTTTCCTCCAGGAAGAAGCTGGAGCCCGGGACTTTCGTCCGGGTGAAGATCACAGATGCTTTTGACTATGACCTGACAGGGGAGGTGCAGGGATGAATATGAATCTGCCAAACAAACTGACGATGCTGAGGATCATTCTGATCCCGGTGTTCATGATATTCTTATTGACGGGCCACTGGTACATTTCAGCAGTGATCTTCGTAGTGGCTTCTGTGACGGATACGCTGGACGGGCAGATCGCCCGGCGGTATAATCTGGTCACCAATTTCGGGAAGATCATGGACCCCCTGGCGGACAAACTCTTGGTCTTTTCGGCGCTGCTCTGCATGATCCAGCTGAGCGTGGTACCGGCCTGGATGGTGGTCATCATGCTGGCCCGGGAACTGCTCATCGTGAGTCTCAGAGCCGTTGCGGCCGCCCAGGGCCTCGTGATCGCAGCCTCCTGGTGGGGCAAGATCAAGACCATCACCCAGATGGCGGCAGTGATCCTGCTTTTGATCCAGAACTGGCCCTTCGGTCCGGACGGATTCCCGCTGGCCACGATCGTGCTGTGGATCGCCGTGATCATGACCGTTGTTTCCGGTATCGATTATATCATCAAGAATAAGGCGGTGTTCAAAGGATGAAGTCAGCAATATTCAGCGTCGGAACAGAGATCCTGTTCGGCCAGATCACCAATACCAATACGGTGTACCTTTCCCAGCAGCTGAACCGGATGGGGATCGATGTTCTATACCACGAGACCGTGGGGGACAACCCCGGAAGAGTAAAGGAGGTCCTGTCCCGGCTGCTGTCGGAAGTGGACCTGGTCATCACCACCGGAGGCCTGGGGCCCACCCAGGACGACCTGACCAAGGAAATGGCAGCGGAGGTCATGGGCGTAGAACTGAAGATCGATGAGGAATCTCTGGAGAAGATCCGGCTGTTCTTCGAGAAGACCGGCCGGGAGATGACCGAGAACAATATCAAACAGGCGAACCTGCCGGCGAAGGATGGGTTCATCCTTCCCAACAATGCCGGAACGGCGCCGGGATGCGTCTTTGAAAAGGACGGGAAGATCGTGGTGTGCCTGCCGGGGCCGCCGAGAGAAATGACCAGGATGTTTGAGGAATCCGTGATCCCTTACCTGCAGACCCTGACCCACGAAGTGATCTACTCCGATATGGTCCGGGTGTTCGGGATCGGTGAATCCCAACTGGAATACATGCTGCAGGATCTGATCACCGGTCAGACGGACCCCACCATCGCCACCTATGCGAAGGAAGGGGAGTGTAGCGTTCGGGTCACCTCCAAACGCAATACCCTGGAGGAAGCCCGGGAAGCGGTGGAAGCCATGGCGGAAAAGGTCACGGCCATCGTAGGCGACTACATTTTCAGTTATCACGATGAAGACCTGAAGGATGTGGTGGCAAAAAAACTCATGGAACGGGGACTGACGATCTCCTGTGCAGAGTCCTGCACCGGAGGGCTCTTTGCCTCCACCCTGATCGGCGTGGAGGGAATCTCCTCGGTATTCGAACGGGGCATCGTGACTTACAGCAACCGGGCGAAGATGGAAGAACTGGGCGTGAAGGAAGAGACCCTGGCCCGGTATGGTGCCGTCAGCGAAGAGACGGCCCGGGAGATGACCGCCGGTCTGAAGAAGAAGACCGGGAGCCGGGTGTGCATCTCCGTCACCGGCATCGCCGGTCCGGACGGAGGCACCGCGGAAAAACCCGTGGGCCTGGTGTACATCTGCGTAGACTTCGACGGGAAGACCGAATGCAAAGAGTTCCGGGTCCGTACCGTGAATCGGAACTGGATCCGCCACTATTCCGTGCTGCTGATGATGGATATGGTGAATCGGATTATCGGCTGATAAAGACAAAAATAGGGCATATCGCTGGCCAAAGCCTTCGATATGCCCGCTTTTTTATTTCTGGGTGATCAGGAACAGCCCGCCGAAGCACAGGGCGATCCCGGCCAGCTGCTTCAGAGACATCCCTTCTTTGTAGAACAGGACCCCTACGATCACGAGGATGATGGCCAACAGGATGTTGGCGGTGAGGGAGGCGACGCTGATCTTCCACCCGGCCCGGTAGACGAAGATGTTTCCCACTTCCAGTGCCACCAGGCACATCCCCAGTGCCACAGCCACCCAGTTCAGCCGGGAGATCTCCACGGACAGGCTTTCCCGGCCGGGGTAGAGGAAATAGGCCAGGATGCACAGGGGCGCCGAGGTCAGATAGGTAAAGATCAGTGCCAGAAAAGGATTGGCATCCTGCGGCATGGACTTTGCAAAGATGTTATAAAAGACATTGCCCGTTACGACGATGGCGATGGGCCAGATCATACTCCACATATATCCTCCGTTCCGCGGGGCTGACAAAAAGAAAACGCCAATGAGTCAGCCTCATTGGCGGTAGGTGCTCACCCGCTTTATTCTGTTGATGAGACGATTTTATAGCATCAAATAATTTGTGTCAAGAGAAAATTTATTCCATAATTTACAGATTCGGTATATCCCCCTGCACAAATAGCACTTGACGAATGAGGTGGAATAGGGTACAATAAAAAAGAACAAATGTTCAGAAATCACGAACCTTTTGGAGGAAGTACAATGGCAGGTAAAGACGATAAGAAAATCGCATCGATCCCGGACACATCCGACGAACGGAACAAGGCTCTGGAAGCGGCGATGCAGCAGATACAAAAACAATTTGGCAAGGGAGCGATCATGAAACTGGGAGATGGCGCGGTGAAGATGAACATCGACACCATTCCCACCGGCTCTCTGAGTCTGGATATGGCCACCGGCATCGGCGGTGTACCGAAGGGCAGGATCATCGAGATCTACGGCCCGGAATCTTCCGGTAAAACCACCGTCACACTCCACATTATCGCAGAAGCACAGAAACTGGGCGGGAAAGCCGCCTTTATCGACGCGGAACATGCGCTGGACCCGGAATACGCGGCGAGACTGGGCGTAGATGTGAATGAACTCATCGTATCCCAGCCCGACACCGGCGAACAGGCGCTGGAGATCTGCGAGCTTCTGGTAAGAAGCGGCGCTGTGGACGTGGTGGTCGTGGACTCCGTGGCGGCTCTGGTGCCCCGCGCTGAGATTTTAGGCGAGATGGGCGATTCTCACGTAGGCCTCCAGGCCCGGCTCATGTCCCAGGCCCTGCGGAAACTGACTGGCGTAGTGAACAAATCCAACACCGCCTGCATCTTCATCAACCAGTTGAGAGAAAAAGTCGGCGTGATGTTCGGCAACCCGGAAGTCACCACCGGCGGTAAGGCGCTGAAGTTCTATGCCAGCATGCGGATGGACGTCCGGAAGGGCGAGACCATCAAATCCGGAGACGAGTTCCTGGGGAACCGGACCCGGGTCAAGATCGTCAAGAACAAGCTGGCACCACCCTTTAAGACAGCGGAATTCGATTTGATGTACGGCACCGGGATCTCCAGGACCGGAGATATCCTGGATTGTGCGGTAGAGGCGAAGATCGTTGAAAAGGCCGGCTCCTGGTTCAGCTACGAAGGACAGCGGATCGGACAGGGCCGGGAAAACGTCAAGAAATATCTGGCGGAGAATCCGGACGTGATGGAACGGATCCAGAAACAGGTGATGAACAAGCTCTCCGGAAAGGAAGAAGAGGAGGTCGAACAGCCTCAGCCGGAAGCCCAGAAGGGTGACATCTTCGGAGAAGCCTTTGACGATATGCCCATCGCCATCGAAATCGTCGATGAAAAAATGAAATAGGGCTCCGGAATGGAGAAATATAAACAGATAAAGGGCTCCTGGGGAGAAGAACGGGCGGCGGCCTACCTGAAGGAGCAGGGGTATGTGATCCGGGAACGGAATTTTCGGGGTAAGACCGGAGAGATCGACATCATCGCGGAGAAGGAGGACACCCTCCACTTCATCGAAGTCAAGACCCGGACCGGCGAGGATATGGGTGAGCCTTTGGAGGCCATCGATTCCCGCAAACTGGGACATATCCTTCGGACTGCGGAGCTCTACATTTACCAGAACGACCTCTACGATTGGTATGTCTGCATCGACGGCATCGGCATCACCGGAGAGGAACTGGAACACATAGAAGGAATCACCTTTTAAAAGTCGGAAGCTGATGCTTCCGGCTTTTTGCTTGTATTCGGAACCCGGCCCTTTCCCTTTGGTTGGCAGTTTTCTTTTCCTTTGGTTGGCACATGATCCTGCAGGCACGCATATAATAGCAGTATCGAAATACGAATCAAGGAGGTCCAACATGATCGTTAAAACATTGGCCGCTCCTGCAAAATACTATCAGGGGCCGGAAATCTTAAAGGATTTATATACCTATATCAAACACCTGGGCAAGAAATTTGCCGTTATGACGGATGAGATCGTGTTGGGGATCACGGAAAAGAACCTGCAGCAGTCCTTCAAGGGCATCGAGGCGGATTACGAAGTGATCCTCTTCGGCGGGCAGTCCACCCAGGCGGAAGCGGACCGGATCATAGGGTTGGTCCGGGAAATGGGCGCTGATGCCGTGATCGGTCTCGGCGGCGGCAAGGTCACAGACTCCGCGAAACTGGTGGCGGATCTGGCGAACCTGCCGGTGGTCATCATCCCCACAGCAGCAGCAACCGACGCAGCCTGCAGTTCCATGTCCGTTATTTACGACGAGAACGACACCTTCGTGGTTTCCAAGAGAACCAAGAATAATCCGGAAGTCGTAGTGGTCGACACCGACATCATTTCCAAAGCACCGGTAAGGACCTTCGTGGCCGGCATCGGCGATGCTTTTGCCTGCTACTATGAAGCCAGAGCCTGCCGGGCCAGCGGCGCCATGAACTATAACGGCGGCATCGGCACCCAGGCAGCGTTCGCCATCGCGGAACTGTGCAATAAAGTGCTGCGGGAAAATGCCGTGGAAGCAAAAAAAGCGGTGGAAAAGAAAGAATGGTCCGAGACCCTGGACAGATGCATCGAGGCCAATATCTATCTGGGAGGCGTCGGTTTTGAAAACAACGGGTGCGCCATTGCCCATGGGGTCTACAACGGAATGACCGCCACCATCAAACCCTTCCATGCCATGCACGGAGAAGCGGTAGCCGTAGGAGTCCTGATCCAGCTGGCGGCAGAAAAGATCAGCCTGGAAGAATGGGACGATGTGGTAGGCTTCTATAAAGAAGTCGGACTTCCCTGCTGCTTCGAAGATCTGGGAGTGGAAATGAACGATGAGTTGATGCACCAGGTGGCAGAAGCCGGCTGCACCGTCAGCCCCAACGCCCACAAGATGCCCTTCAAGGTCACTCCGGAAGTGCTCTATGAAGCCATCAAGACCGTGGAAGAAAGAAACGCAAAATAGAGATTATAAGTCATACCGCCTGCGCCGTGCCGGAGCGTTTGCTTTGGCACGGCGTTTTTCTGTGTGTGGGAAGGAAAAATACAGTGGAAAAACCCACAGATTTACAGTATAATAGTGAATATATGTGACTGAAAACTGACATAGGAGATTGCCAATGGAAATCAAAAAAGAACGGGACTATATGTTCGATACCTTCCGGGGATTGTTGATGTGGTGCATCCCCATCTCACACTTCACCCGGGTAGCCGGGGGGTTCCACCCGGACTCTCTGAGCGGTATCGTCTACATCACCATCAACGTATTCGTGATGCAGGCCTTTGTGTTCCTGTCCGGATACTTTTCGAAAAAACCGGACCGGGCCAGAGAAACGGCCTTCCACACTTTCCTGTGGCCGTATCTCCTGTGTATCCCATTCTTCTACTTGGTGAGACACCTGATCTGGGGCCACGCCACCCTGACGCTGGACGTACCGCCCTTTGCACTGTGGTACCTCTTCGCCCTGTTCTTCTACCGGTTCTTCCTGAAGAACTACATCAAGATCCCGTATTTCTTCGAGATCGCCATGATCGTGTACCTGTTTGCAGGGATGGTGCCTTTCATGGACGAGACATGGGCGCTGGGGCGGATGGTTTCCTACTTCCCCTTCTTCCTGCTGGGGTATTACTGCCAGAAGGAGCACCTGGATAAGCTGCGGTCTCTGAAGAAAGTCTGGTGCCTGCTGCTGGCCATCGTGCTGGTGGCCTGCTCCGTGCTTTTGGCTTACTACGGACGGCAGTTCCCGGTAGGGTATTACCTGCTGAAGGTGCCGGCGGAAAACATGCATATGATCTGGTATTGGGATATCCTGGGGAGGATCATGATTTTCTTCCTGGCCTGCGGCTGGATCATCCTCATGCTGAATATCCTGCCCAATAAGATGAATTATGTGGCCTATGTCGGCATGAACACCATGCCGGTATACATCCTCCACCTGATCGTCCGGTATGAGATCAAAAAGCGGGGCATTTTCCTGGGGATCTTCCCCCACAACCCGATCCTGTATTATGTGCTCATCTTCGGACTGGCCAGCCTCTGTGTCTTCGTCTTCTCCTCGAAGCCGGTGGTGAAGGGCTACGATTTTGTGGTAGAAGGTTCTTATAACCTATTATTGAAACTGAAGCCTTTTGCTGTGAAGTGCCTGGCCGGCATGGACCGGATGTTCATCGGGATGGCAAACGGTACTATGGCCGTTACCTCCAGCACACTGCTGGGACGGAAAAAGAGAAAGGCACGGGCGAGAAGACCGGAACCGGATGCGGCTGCAAATGACCTGCCGGGGCAGAGCGGAGGACCGAACGAAAACAATACTGAAAACCAAATGAAAGAATAACGAGAAAAACCAGAAAATGGATGGCGTCATTCGACGTCATCCATTTTAGTTTGCGGTTCCGGCAATGATTCCGGTTCCTGCTTCGGTTCATATTCCAGGATATCGCCGGGCTGACATTCCAGCACCCGGCAGATCCCGTCCAGGGTGGAGAAGCGGATCGCGCTGACCTTCCCGGTCTTCAGCTTCGAGAGGTTCACGTTG
>CADBSL010000040.1 GCA_902797345.1 uncultured Eubacteriales bacterium | reverse complement strand
GGCCTTTGGAGGCGCGGAGGGGTTGGAAAACCTCAGTTTTAAGGATTTTGCCAAGGGTATCTTATTATCCCGGGGCAGTGATCAGGACACGGCGGAGCG
Source organism: uncultured Eubacteriales bacterium (assembly GCA_902797345.1). GTDB lineage: Bacteria > Bacillota > Clostridia > Peptostreptococcales > Anaerovoracaceae > RUG14258. The sequence goes on along the minus strand of CADBSL010000040.1, from coordinate 16,132 downwards.
AAATGCTTCCGTGCTGGAACTGATCTACTATTACAACAAAAGCGGTGGAAATGCGGATCTGAACCGGATCCTGGAGAAAATGGGAGAAGCCGAAGATGAGATCAACGGAGGCATCGGCCAGATCAACGCCGAGATCGCAGGTTTCCGGGATCCGGCGGTTTCCATGATGAAAGAGATCGAAACCGTGCTGTCGGATCTGGATAAAATGAACGGATTGATGAAGGATCTGGACGAGATGGGGGACGATGCAGTTGACACCGCTAAGGATATGGACCAGGTGCTGGAGCACCTGGACGCCAGCGTGGATCAGCTGGATCAGTCTTTGTCAAAAGGGGACACATTGATCGATGAATTGTCTGCGGCTTATAAAACCCTGAACGATCATGAGCCGGAACTTCAAAACGCACTGAAAGATCTGCAAAAGATTTCCCTGCATACCTCGGCCTCCATCCGGGATCTCTCACAGCTCATCTCCGATACGGAAGCTCTGGCGAAGAAAGCAGGCGGAGCACTGGATTCAGGGACCCGGAAGACGCTGGGAGGACTGTCCGAGACCTTGATGGATACAGCGGATGTGATGGATTCTGTGCGAAATATCCGTTCTGCAAAGGATACTCTGACGGGCATCATTGAAGATGTGTGGAAAGACCACACGGGACAGCTGGACAATCTGCTGAATATGGACAATAAGGCGGCGCCTCAGTCCCTGACTTCTTCCCAGAACGGGACTCCTACCAGCATCCAGTACATGATCCGTTCCCAGGAAATCAAGGTCGATGATTCCGCACAAAAAGAAGCGGAAGAAGAATCATTGAAATCCAAGACCTTCTTTGGAAGGGTCGGCACTATGTTCCACGATATCGGGGCCGCATTTACCAATGCATTCAAGTAGAAGCGAGAGGTGAGCCTATTGATCAAAAGACTATCTAATTTACTGACCAGAAAACCGAAACTGATCTTGGTCACCGCTTTGATACTGGCAGTGGTATCTTTGTTCGGCTACCTTGCCACACCGATCAACTACGATATCCTTACTTACCTGCCGGATGATCTTCCCTCGACCCAGGGGGAACAGTTATTGGAGGACCCCTTCGGTATGGCCGCCACCACGATGCTGATCGTGGAGGGGATGCCGGCCGGTTATTCCGAGGATCTGATTCGGGATATCCGTCAGGTGCCTGGAGTCAGCCAGGCGGTTTCCCTGTCGGATGTTGTGGGAGTCCAGATCCCGGTGGATCTGCTTCCGGCGGAGATCACCCAGCAGCTTTATCGGGACGACAGTGTGATGATGATCGTTCAATATTCCCACCCGGCGGCTTCGGAAGAGACGATGGCCGCCATCGATCAGGTCCGGAAACTCTGCAATAAAAAGTGCTTCCTGGCAGGGTTTTCGGTCGTCATCAAAGATACCAGAGACCTGGTGGACCGGGAACTGCCGCTCTTCATCCTGTTTGCTGTCCTCTTTTGTATGGCGGCGATGATGTTGACGTTGGAGTCCACGCTCCTTCCCATCGCTTTTCTGAGCTGCATCGGTCTGGCGATCCTGTATAATATGGGGACCAACATCCTTCTGGGAGAGATCTCCTATATCACCAAGGCCATCGCAGCGATCCTGCAGCTTGGTGTGACCATGGACTATTCCATCTTCCTGTACCGGCGGTATGCGGAAGAGCGGGAAAACTATGAAGATCGAAGGGATGCCATGGCGGTCGCGGTCGAAGCGGCATTCGGCGCTCTTTCCGGCAGTTCTCTGACGACGATAGCGGGTTTTCTGGCTCTGTGCTTTATGCAGCTTTCTTTGGGAAGAGACATCGGACTGGTCATGGCCAAGGGCGTTGCGCTGGGAGTGCTGACCGTTATTTTCGTCCTGCCATCCTTCCTGCTGATCTTTGACCGATGGATCCAAAAGTTCAATCACAGAACGATCCTGCCAAACATGAGCCGTCTCAGCGATTTTGTAGTCCGTCACCGGAAGGCGTTTCTGGTATTATTCCTGGTGATCCTGATCCCGGCCTACTATGGCCAGAGTCACACGGATATGTACTATAAACTGGATAAATCACTGCCGGGATACCTGCCTTCCATCCAGGCGAACGAATATATGAAGGAGACATTTGATATGACCGGGTCTCATTTCATCCTCATGAGCGATGATGTGAAGGCAACGGATATGAACGTGATCGAAGACCGGATCCGAAAACTGGACGGTGTCACTTCTCTGATCTCCTATCACGCCCTTTTAGGCGAGGGACTTCCGGAATTCTTTATCCCGGAGGAGGTCCGGTCGATGCTGAAGCAGGATGGCTATCAAATGTTGATGGTGAATTCTGACTTTGAGACGGCCAGCCCGGAGGTCAGCGACCAATTGAACCAGATCGAAAACATCATCAAACCCTATGACCCGGATGTTATGATCACCGGGGAACCCGCTTTGACAGACGATCTGATCGATATCGCGGCAGTGGATTTTCGCGTCACGAATCTGATCTCTTTGCTGGCGGTTTTCGTCATCATCATGATCTCCTTCCGGTCCGTCACCGTGCCGGCGGTACTCGTAGCAACCATTGAGCTGGCGATCTTCATCAACCAGGGGATCCCGTATTTTACGGGAAGCGAGATCGCTTTCGTCACACCGACCATCATCGGATGCATCCAGATGGGCGCCACCATCGATTATGCGATCCTGATGACGACCCGGTTCCGGGAGGAACTGCAGAAGGGTCTGGACCGATTCGAGGCCATCAAAGTGGCTGCCACCACATCGGCGCCTTCCATCATCACCAGCGCGTTGGTGTTCTTCTGTGCCTGCAGCGGAGTCACCATCGTTGCGGACATCGACATGATCCGTTCTATCTGTCTGATGCTGGCAAGGGGAGCCATCATCTCCGGTTGTGTCTGTCTCTTCATCATGCCTGCGGTACTCTGCGTCTTCGAACCCTTATTCCAAAAGACCAGCCTGAATTGGCGGACGCCCAGAGGGACTCGTCTAAATCCGGAAGAACGGGCATAAGTCTGAACCATTTTTCTGTTGTTTTATAAAGGGGTTAACGATATAATTTAGAAAAGACGATAGAAGAAGTACGAGGGAGGTCGGCAATGAAGAAAAGAATGTTTTGTCTGGCTGTGGCACTGGTTTTCCTTTTGACTCTGAACGGCTGCGGGACTACTTCCGACGGGGGAGGATCCCAGGACGAAAGCGGTCAGGCCGAAGCCAGCCAGACTGCCCAGGCGGATAAGACGGAAGACGGTTCCGGGATCCGCACGCTGGACTACAGTATAAAGAAAGATTTTCAGACCCAATGGGACGATCATTACAACATGCAGACCATCGACTGTGCATATGATCAGATCCTGTTGGGCGATGAAGACAGGAAGGCTCTGAACGGCCTGAACAGCGCTCTGAGCGATTATAACAAGCAGATCGGTCTGGAAAGCGAGGAAGAATATTTAAGGCTTCAAAAGCAATTTGAAGAGTTCCTGGGCGAAAACGATCGTCCGGATGTGATGTACACTCTGTCCAATGAACTTCAGATGGTTCGTGCCGATGAAACAGTGGCCAGCATCCTTCGGATCACTGACGAATATGCCGGAGGACCTCACCCTTATCAGACCTATTCATCTGTTCTCTTCGATGCTCAGACGGGGTCCAAACTGAAATTATCGGACGTTGTGACCGATGTCGACCGGTTTGAGGACCTCATTGCAGATCAGCTGATCAGCAAATATCCGGATCTTGGAGAAGAAGAGATCATGAGCGGGCTGACGGAAGAGATGACCTGGGTCCTGGGGTATCAGGGGGTCGACGTTTATTATTCTGCCGGTACACTGGCGGCATATGCGGCGGGACCTCTCCACGCTCAGGTATTGTTTGCCGAGGAGCCGAAACTGTTCAATGAAGAATACAGAAACGTGCCGGCCGGGTATACCATTCCCATGTCGGAGTCACTGCCCCTGTATTACGATCTGGAAGGAAATGGCGAAGCCGATGAGATCGATGTCCGGGGCGACGGGTATCAGGAAGGCTATTATGAAAAAATCGTTGTGACATCCGGAAAGGATTCAGCCGGCAGCGAAGCCTGGGTCTATACGATCGATCCGGTCTTTATCCATACTGCAGACGGTGGAAACTATGTATATGCAGAGACCTCATCGGACAATGATTATCGGACCCTCTTTGTTTATGAAGTGAAGAAAGACTCTGTAAAAGAGATGGGAAAAGAGGAGGGGACCGGCTTCTATACCGGAAAGGACTATATGAGTCTGCACATGATCACGGATCCTTCCGAATTTATCCTGGAGACCCGTATCGATGCCCTCAGCACTTATTCCGGAATCAGGCACTGCGCTGTTGGGAAGAACGGGATGCCCGTATCGGAGAAATCCTTCTATGAGATCGAAAACGGATTTGAGTTGACGCTGAAAAAGGATATGGAATTCACCATGCTGGAGGAAAATGGGCAGGAGAAGGGGCCGACGGTCGTACCGAAAGGGTCCAAACTGACTTTCCTTCGGACCGACGGCAGGTCCTGGGTGGATTTCCGGGTGAAGAATGCCGACGCTGCCTATGAGATCAGGGTGGATTATGACGATTCTGACTGGCCGACTAAGGTCAATGGCGAAGATGCGGAAGCGATACTGGATGGAATGATGTATGCGGGATGATCCCCGGGGGAAAAACATGAACGAGGAAATACGGAAGAAGTACCGGGTCTGGGACTTTGATGAAGAGGAAAAATGGGTCAATCAGATGGCCCAAAAAGGTCAGGGTCTGACGAGGGTCGAAGGGAGCACATATTGGTTCAGCCCGGAAGAACCGGGGGCCTACCGATACAGATTATTATTCTTGAAAAAGAATGCCTCTTCTGACAGGGGGATGTATGAGATCGCTCTGGAAGAGGAAAACGGATGGGAACTGGTCAGCTCCCGGGGGAAAAGAGCCTGGCTGAAACGACCGGCGTCGGACATCGGGATCGACCTGCTTTCCGACGTGGGCAATAAGCGGAGATTATTGAAACGGATGCGCAGCGGCTTGATCCTGGTCTGCGCGGTATTGTTCGTGACCGCTTTCTATGAGCTTTTCACCGGAATGGTGGGGGGACATTCGGCTGCCACCTACATCGGCCTGGCGGAGATCCTCATTGGGATGTTTTTCCTGGCTTTGGTCATCCAGATCTCCGGAACTCTGAAAATGCTGAAGAATCAGATCGACAGAAAAAAAGGACGGTATTGACCGTCCTTTTTGTTTATCGGGATCACTCCTGAGGTGCATTGGCAACTGCGGATTGGAGCACGGTGTTTGCGATGGCTGCAGCCGTGCTGACGCCGCTTCCTCCGCCTTCCGCATAGACTACGAATGCATAAGGTGCGTTTTCGTTTCTTATGAATCCGGCAAACCAGGAGTTGGAGACTTCCGCTGAATCGACCTGAGCGGTACCGGTCTTGCCGTAGATATCCAGGCCGGGGAACCGGCTTTCGCCGTAGTTATTCACAACATTGGATTTCATGTATTGAGCCACGATCCCGGCCGCTTCTTCCGTGATCAGAGGCTCTGTTTTTTTATTCAGGTAAATGCTGGTTTTCAGTCCGCCCGGCAAGGTAACTTTGGAGATGATCTGGGGCACCGCGGTTTTTCCGCCGTTGGCGATAGCACCCATGTAGACCATCATCGCGCAGGGATTCACCAGGTCCTTTCCCTGACCTACGCCTGCCCAGGCAATATCCCCGCTGTCCTTCGAATCGAAGTTGAAGGAGGAGGCCCGGGTGGTGATGCCATTGACCGAGTAATTGTTTGTCAGGCCGGTGGCCTGGGTATATTTCGCCAGTTTTTTACCACCGATCATTTCCGCGATCTGCCCAAAGGCGCAATTGCAGGAAACATTCAGCGCCTGTTCCAATGTCAGATCCCCGTGGACACCGGTACAGGTGATGATCTGATCTCCGATCTGAACACTGCCATCACAATGGAAGGTCCTGTTTTGGATATCCGGGATCTCTTCCAGAGCAGCGTACAGGGTCACCAGTTTGAAGGTAGAACCGGGGATGAATTTTGAAGACAGGAACCGGTTCACGTATACGCCTTCGTAGTTGGGGTCATCTTCCTGAATGGAAGGAGGGTTGGAGGGGTCGAAAGTCGGTGTGCTGACCAGACAGACGATCTCTCCGGTCTTATAGTTATATACTCCAACGGTTCCCTTGTAGTTGCCCAGCGCTTTATATGCGGTCCGGCATATGTCTGCATCTACCGTCAGATACAGATTGTTCCCGGCAGTTCCCAGGTGTTTGGCTCCGGTGATCAGATTATATCCTGCCAGTTTTCCGGCGAATTTTGTGATGGCACCGGTGGAAATGACTCCCCGGGGCGTGCCCACGGTATGGAGCAGGGCTCTTCGGGTAGTGACATTATCATTGAACGTCCAGTTTCCCTGATTGGAAGCCGCCAGCACTTCACCGTCCCGGTCCATGACGGTTCCGGATTTCAAAACCCCGCCGGAGTAGATGTGTGTGTTGGCGGAGAGGCTGACCCAACTGTCGCCGTTCAGGAACAGCTTCCCTACAAAGAAGCCTGTCCCGGCCAGAAGGATCGCCGCCAGGAAAAAAGTCACGATGGTTCTTCTCGTAATATTCTTCAACGTCTATCACCTCTTTTCTCAAAGAGTCCGTCGATGTCGTTCAGGAAATCATCCATATCATCGAATCCGACATCCGGGTCCTTCTGGGCAGCATCTTTGCCCAGAGGAGGATATTCCTCGTTGCTGCCTTCCAGAACTTCATCGAAGAAGTCATCCACCGATTGAGGCGGCTGGCCCGGGATGCGTATTTTGTTTTTCTTATTCTTGAATTTGATCTTCTTTACCGCAAAGCTTGCTCCCTGACGGGTATCCGCTGCCTTGACGAAGGCCAGAAGTCCCCAGGAGGCCAGCATGCTGGAGCCGCCGCAGGAGACGAAGGGGAAGGTGACGCCGGTAAGGGGGAACATATCCAGAGAACCGAAAACATTCAGCATCGTCTGGAACACCAGCATGGAAGCAGCTGCGCAGGAAGCGATCACATAATAGGAAGACCGGCCGGAACGGACTACCCGGAAGGTGAAAACTGAAAGGGATACGATGCCGGCGATGGCCAGCAAGGCGATGATCAGTCCCCATTCCTCGCAGATCATCCCAAAGACCAGATCGGTATTGGCTGCCGCGATATTGTGGAGCCAGCCTTCACCGGAACCGACGCCGATAAGGCCGCCGCTGGCTGCAGCGGACATGGTCCTTACCTGTTGGTATCCGGCGCCGGAAACATCATCCCAGGCGTGTCCCCAAATAGAAAACCGGGCAGCAATGTATGGTTTGAATCTCAGCATCAGCACCAGCGCAGCGATCGCGGAGCAGCAGATCAGCAAAAGGGTGGCATAATCTCCGGACCGCAGGAAAGCGATGACCAGGAAGGTCACGAAGAAGATCGCCGCAGTACCGAAGTCGCTCATCAAGGCCAATGCGCCGAAGCAGAAGAAGGACATCCCCATAAAGCCCCATAGATTCCTCTTTTTAAACAGTCGTTCCAGGGAGGCCGCCCCGGCAAAGATAAAGAATACTTTCGCCAGTTCAGAGGGCTGGATGGACATACCCATCACATGGATCCAGTTCTGCGCACCGTTTGTGATCGTGCCGAAAAGAAGGCTGGCACACAAAAGCCCGCAGGTCAGGACCGCAGCCAGGTGACGGGTCTTGACGACCCGTTTCAGATCTCTCAGATACCAGGACAGCGCCAGGAAAAATGCCATCCCGATCAGGATCGCCATTAATTGTTTGTGGACGGTCTCGGGCCGGCTGCTGGCAGTTACCGCCAGGCAGAGAGAACACAGGAAGAAAGCCAGGATCTCCGACTCCAGGCCGGTTTTGGATCCCAGATAATTGAACAGTATATATCCCCACATCACCGCCGAAAAGATCAAAAAGCTGGTGGCGATGGTGCCGCTGTGTTCCGGCCGGTTAATGATCAGAGACGATACCGTCAGCATCTGGAACACGGTCAGAAGACAGGTGGTCACGATGGGTGTAATGGTGGATTGGGAGGTAAAGAGCCTCCTTTTTTCCTGAATGGCCGCTTCTTTCGGGGAGATGGTCTCGAACTCCATGTTGACGCCGCCTATGGTCAGGCTGTCGCCGGCTTCGATCTCCCGGGAGCCGTCGATGGTAACGCCGTTGACGCTGACGTCCGATCGATCCGTCAGGTCATGGATGCGCCATTTTTTAACGCCGTCGAAGATCAAAGCGCAGTGGACCTTGGAAATGGTCATAAACGGCACCGTGATATCACAGGTCCGTCCTTTCCCGATCAGGGTCTCCCAGTGGGTGATCGGAAATCTCCCCAACTCGGGTGAGTAGAGGTAGCCCCATCTTTCCTTGGGGTTTTTCACCCGGATCATGCTGCGGAGTATCGATGTCAAGATCATCAACGCCAGGATCGGCATGATCCAGCGGACCATCTGACAGTATAATGTAGCGATACTGACGTCATTTTCCAACGCCCACTTCAGGGCATAGGGGATTGACCGCAGGAGATTTCCGGCCAGTTGGCCCAGCCCTTCCGCGATCCAGCTCAAACGCGGCAGTATATAGCTCAGTAAATCAGTGATTTTATCCATAATCATTCCTTTCCAACAGTTTCAGTATAAACATTTTCATCTGAAAAACAAGAGAGAACCCGTAATTGTAAGGTTTCTGTAAGGAAATATTCAGCATTTATTCGGACGGGGTCCGCGAATAAAGAAAAAATAAAGAAATCACCGAAAGTGGATTCTGAATAAATATCATCTAAAAAAAGCATTTGAGTTTATAAATGCTTTGCACTATAATGAAACCGAAGAATAAATAAAATATAAATTATAAAAAGCAAAGAATAAATAAAGCTTTATATTTTAGGAAGTGATGAAATGGAATCATATAAGTTTTTGCTCGATATCGCATTGATATTACTCTCGACGAAGTTCTTGGGACTGTTGACGGAACGGTTTTATATGCCCCAGGTCGTGGGAGCGCTGTTGGCCGGGTTGATCCTGGGCCCGTCGATGCTGAACCTGATCCAGGAAACGGATTTTATAAAGTTCACTGCGGAAGTAGGCGTTATTCTCCTGATGTTTGCCGCCGGGATGGAGACGGATATCAAGGAAATCAAAAAATGCGGGAAAGCCGCCACGATCATCGCATTGATCGGGGTCCTGGTTCCCCTTTTTGGTGGGCTGGGGGTCATGTATATCTTCAACCGCGCTTCAATGATCCCGACGGATGCGACTTCCACTGTTTTTCTGGAGAACATCTTCGTGGGCGTCATTTTGACGGCGACTTCCGTCAGCATCACGGTGGAGACTCTTCGGGAACTGGGGAAACTGAATACCCGCTCCGGAAATGCGATCTTAGCTGCGGCGGTCATCGACGATATCCTGGGTATCATTTGTCTAACCATTATCTGCAGTTTTGCAGGGGAGAGCGTCAACATCCTCGTGGTACTGGCGAAGATCGTGGGATTCTTCGTATTCGCCGGAGTCGTCTGCTTTATCATGTACAAACTCTATATCAAATGGTTTGATAAATATAAAAGAAGACTGCGCCGTCACACCATCACGGCCTTCGTCTTCTGTCTGTTATTGTCTTTCTGTGCGGAACATTTCTTCGGCGTGGCGGATATCACCGGTGCATATATCGCCGGTGTGGCGATCTCGGCCACCGGCAGAGGAGAAGTCCTCCACAAGAAATTCGATATTGCTTCCTACCTGTACTTTTCACCGATCTTCTTTGCCAGCATCGGTCTGAAGGTCACTCAGCTGGCATTGAGTCCGATATTGATCGCCTTTATGCTGGTATTGACGCTGGTCGCGGTTTTATCCAAGATCGTCGGCTGCGGTCTGGGAGCGAAACTCTGCGGGTACGACAATGAAGAATCCCTGCAGATCGGCACCGGGATGATCTCCCGGGGCGAGGTGGCCCTGATCGTGATGAGCAAGGGCGTTGCCCTGGGACTGCTGGGGACCGCTTTCATCGCACCGATCGTTCTGACGGTGGTCGTCACCACCATCATCACCCCGATCCTGCTAAAAGTCGTTTTCCGAAACAGACATGGCGATCCTGCCGTCAGCAGTTAGAGAACCGAAAGAGCCTTTAGGGCTCTTTTTCTTTTTTTGATTGATTTCAAGAGTTTGTCTATTTATAATAGTCTGTAGGATAGATATGGGATGAAAAAATGAATTATACGGAATTCGATTATAAGATCCTCACCACTCAGCTCCGCCAGTATTCCGATGAGAAATACAAGGAGTTCCACAGCGGGCTTTCGGTGGGCAGCAACTATATATACGGCGTCCGGATCCCGATCCTCAGACGGATGGCCAAAAGGATCGCAGCAGCGGACTGGAGAGGCTACATGGCTCTGGCGAAGGATGATTCTTATGAAGAGATCCTCCTGCAGGGAATGGTGCTGGGGTATGCGAAATGCAGTCTGGAAGAGACCTTTGACAGGATCACGGTGTTCCTGCCCAAGATCGACAACTGGGCGATCTGCGACACCTTTTGCAGCGGGTTGAAGCGGGTCCGCCAGGATCTGTATGAGACCTGGAAGTTCCTGATGCGCTACGAGACATCGGAAAGAGAATTCGACCGTCGGTTCGTCGTGGTGATGCTGATGGACTATTTTCTGGAGGGGAAATACCTGGATCAGGCTTTGGACGTGATCGTCAATATCCGAAAAGAGGAATACTATGTTTCCATGGCGGCCGCCTGGGCACTGGCCACCGCATTTGTGAAAGACCGGGAGAAGGTGCTGGGGATCCTGGAAGGGAAAGATCTGGACCCTGCGACCCACAACCGGACTATTCAAAAGTGCAGAGATTCCTATCGGATCAGCGAGGAGGATAAGGCACTTCTCAAGTCGCTGCGTCGGAAGACAGGGGGCTGATCCTTCAAAAGGGAAGTGGAGCAGAGAAATCAGAGAGTGAAAGAGAAGAGAAACCGAATGAATGAAAACAAAAAATCGGGTATCCCGATGTATTATGTCTATGGAATGATCACCATCGTGATCTGGTCTTCCACCTTTGCCTTTTCAAAGGTAAGCATGGAGGTCTTTTCGCCGCCGGTACTGAGTATGTACCGCTTTATTTTCGCCGGGCTGTTTATGCTGGTGTTCGCCATCGTGAAAAGGATCGGAATGCCGGCGAAACAGGATATCCCGATCTTCATCCTTTCCGCGGCGATCGGATTCAGTGTATATCAATTGATCTTCAATAAAGGCATCAGCCTGCTGACATCGGCCACCGCCTGCATCATCATCGCCACGGCTCCGGTGATCACGGCGGTCTTTGCCCGGATCCTGTTAAAGGAAAAGATCCGAGCAGGCGGGTGGATCGGCATGATGATCTGTTTTGTGGGAGTGCTGGTATTGATGATGTGGAACGGAGTGTTCTCCATCAACACCGGCATCATCTGGATGCTGGCGGCGGCAGGGCTCCTGGCGGGTTATACCCTTTTGCAGCGCAAGCTCACCCGCTCCTATACGGCTCTGCAGTGTACGGCATACAGCATCATCATCGGCGCGGCCATGCTGCTTTTGGTGATGCCTTTCGGCGGGATCGAACAGGCTGCTGCTGCGCCGCTGAAAGTCTGGCTCAGCACCGCTTACCTGGGGTTTATCGGCAGCGCGGTGTCCTATTTGTGCTGGGGGAAAGCCCTGGCGCTGACGGACAAGACCGCCAAGGTCAGCAACCTCCAGTTCGTGCAGCCGGCCCTGGCTATGCTGTGGGGGTTCCTCATCGTTATGGAGGTCCCGACCCTGGACATGTACGTGGGAATGATCATCATCATTTTCGGCCTGGTGGTATTCAGTAAATTCAAGTAAGAAGGAGTATAGAATGGCAGTAGTAAGAGATGAGGCCTTTTGGAAACTGGTAGAAGAAAAAAAGGAAGAGGAATACAACAGACTTTATAAAGAACGATTCGATTACGTCTACTGGATCACCTACCAGATCAACGGCGGGGACAGTGATAAGGCGGAAGAAGAAGCGGAAGAAGAAGCTTACGATTATGCGGAGTCCATGATGAGGGTCATTGAAGACGAGGTCATCGAGGATGTGGAAGAGCTTCTGGAAGACCTTCAGGAACAGGAAAACGAATAGAACCTACAGGGAGGCCCGAACAGCCTCCCTTGATTACAGGAGGGTAACATGCCGATTTTAGGAACATTTGTGGTGCCGCACCCGCCCCTGATCATCCCGGGGGTAGCGGACGAAGAACGGGCACAGATTGCCCGTACCGAGGATAGTTATGAAAAAGTGGGCCGGAGGATCGCGGAATTGAAGCCGGAGGTGATTTTAGTGATCAGCCCCCATTCCATCATGTACTACGACTATATCCATATTTCTCCGGGTTCGGAAGCGGAGGGGAATTTTGCCGCTTACGGTGCCCCCAAGGCGAATTACCGGGTGGACTATGACTCGGAGCTGGTGGAAGAGATCAGCAAAGTGGTGGCGGAGATGAATGTATCCGCCGGTACGCTGGGAGAAAAGAACAGCGCGCTGGACCATGGGACCATGATCCCCATGCATTTTATCAATAAGTATTATACGGACTATAAGCTGGTTCGGATCGGGATCGCCGGTCTGCCCTTCAAAGAGCATTATGCCTTCGGGATGTGCATCAAAGAAGCCATCGAGCGCACCGGCAGGAAGGCCGTGATTGTGGCCAGCGGAGACCTGTCCCATTACCTGAAGGATCTGGGGCAGTACCATTTCGCACCTCAGGGGCCGGAATTCGATGCTAAAGTGACGATGGATCTGGCAGCGGCCGACTTCAAAAACTTCCTCTATTATGATGAGGAGTTCTGTGACGCGGCCGGGGAGTGCGGACTGAGAGGGTTCATCATCATGGCAGGCGCCCTGGACCGTACGGCGGTGAAGCCGGAATTCCTCTCCTATGAAGGGCCCTTTGGGGTGGGATACAGCGTGTTCTGCTTTGAGGTGCTGGGAGAAGACGACAGCCGGGATTTCCTGGAGCAGTATCTGGATGAGGAGAACCAGCGGATCGCGGAAAAACGGATGCAGGAAGATGAATATGTGAAACTGGCGCGCCGGTCCATCGAATCCTTCCTCTTGGATAAAAAGAGACTGGAAAGGCCGGAGGGCCTGCCGGAGGAAATGATCACGAATCAGGCCGGGGTCTTCGTTTCCCTCCACAAGAATGGCCGGCTCAGAGGCTGTATCGGCACTATCGAGGCCGGGGAAGACTGTATCGCGGATGAGATCATCATGAACGCCATCGGCGCAGCCTTCGGCGACACCCGCTTCGATGCGGTGAAGGAAAATGAACTGGAAGAACTGGAAATCAGCGTGGACGTGTTGTCCAAGCCGGAAGAGATCGAAGATGCCAGTCTGCTGGATCCAAAGAGATACGGCGTCATCGTCAGCATGGGGGCGGCCCAGGGATTGCTCCTTCCGAATCTGAAAGGAGTCGAAACGGTGGATCAGCAGCTGACCATCGCCCTGCAGAAAGCCGGCATCCCGAAACGGACGGAGTACGGCTTCCATATCAAACGGTTTGAAGTGGTGAGACATGAGTAAAGTAAAATGCGGGATCTGTCCCTGGAACTGCGAGCTGGAGGAAGGCAAACGGGGTTTCTGCGGTGTCCGGGGAAATACAGGCGGAAAGATCGTCAATGTCAATTACGGCTACCTGTCGGCGGCGTGCCTGGATCCTATCGAGAAAAAACCCCTGAAGCGGTTCCGGCCCGGGACGAAGATCCTGTCCATTGGCGCCAACGGCTGCAATATGCGGTGTCCCTGGTGCCAGAATTACAGCATCTCCATGGCGGCCCAGGAAGAGATCGACATGATGGATACGGACCCGAAAGAAGTGGTGGAGACCGCTTTGGATTATCTCCCGGCGGGGAATATCGGATTGGCCTTCACCTATAACGAGCCAATTACCATGTATGATTTTATGCTGGACACGGCGAAACGTTCCAAAGAAAAGGGGCTGGTGAACGTGATGGTCACCAACGGCTGCATCAATCCGGAGCCATTGGAAAGGCTCCTTCCCTATTTCGACGCCATGAACATCGATCTGAAGTATTTCAATGAAGAGGGATATAAGAAGATCGGGGGGCACTTTGAGGCAGTGAAGCACACGATCCAAAGAGCCTCGGAGGTCCTTCATGTGGAGGTGACCTGGCTGGTGGTGCCGGGGGAAAACGATACGGAAGAGGAACTGGAGAAGGCAGCGGCCTGGCTGGCTTCGCTGGATCCGGAGATCCCCCTTCATATCAGTCGTTTCTTCCCCAGGTATAAAGTGCTGGATAAGAGCCCGACGGATATCGGGCTGATGCACAGGCTGGAAGAAATCGCGAAAAAGCATTTGGAGTATGTATATTTGGGGAATGTTTGAGCGGAGAGCTGGAAGCTGGAAGCTTTAAGCTGAATAAGCCGAAAAGAATACGGTAAAAAGAAAGATCCTTCGTTTCCCTCTGGATAGCATGTTTTTGTCATCCTGAGGCAGAAAGTCGAAGGATCTTCCAGCTTCTGGCTTCAAGCTCCAAGCTTATAACTCATGAATAAACAATCCGCTGCCCAGTTTGGGTTCGAACCAGGTGGATTTTGGAGGCATCAGCAGACCGGCGTCCGCAACGGCGATGAGCTGGGCGATGGAAACCGGATAGAGGGCAAAGGCGACGGTCATGTCTTCCTTCACTCTGCGTTCCAGTTCGCCGAGTCCGCGGATCCCGCCGATAAAGTCGATGCGTTTGTCGCTTCTGGGATCGCCGATCCCCAGGATCGGTGCCAGCAGGTTTTCCTGCAGGACGGATACATCCAGGGAGGCGATGGGGTCTGCCTCATCAAAGGTCCCTTCCTTTGCGGTGAGCTTATACCAGCCGTCCTTCAGATACATGCCGAAGGTGTGGACCGCTTCCGGGCGATAGGGACCCGCTCCTTCGATCTTTTCTACCGTAAACTTTTCGGAGATCTTCTCCAGGAACTCCTCTTCGGTATTGCCGTTCAGATCTTTCACTACACGGTTGTAATCAAAGATCGCCATATCGGTGTCCGGGAATACAACGGTCATGAAGAAGTTGAATTCTTCTTCACCGGTATAACCCGGGTGTTCATCCCGCCGTTTGAGTCCCACGTTGACCGCGGAAGCGGAGCGGTGGTGACCGTCAGCGATATAGAAATAGGGGATCTTTTCCCGGATGGTGGTCTCGATCTGTTCGCATTTTGCCGGATCGTCCACGACCCAGAGGATGTGTTTGACACCCTGAGCGTCGGTGATATCATATTCCGGTTCCCGCTTGACTTCTTCTGCCAGAAGGGCCGCCAGCTCGGCGTTGTCTTTATAAGTAAAGAATACCGGCTCCGTGTCGGCGTTGCAGATATCGAAGTGGTTGATCCGGTCGATCTCTTTCTCGTGGCGGGTCAGCTCATGCTTTTTGATGATATCATTCTGGTAATCATCGATGGAAGCACAACCCACCAGACCGGTCTGTACGCGGCCGTCCATGATCTGGCGGTAGACGTAGAAGGCCGGCTTGTCTTCCCGGATGAAGACCCCCTTTTCCAGGAATTCCGCGATGTTGGATTTTGCTTTTTCATAGACGGAGGGGTCATAGGGGTTTTCCTGCTCCGGCAGGTCGATCTCTGCCCGGCAGATGTGCAGGTAGCTGTAGGGTTTGCCTGCTGCCATTTCTGCGGCTTCTTTGCGGTTCATGACGTCGTAGGGCAGGGACACTACTTCTGCGGCGTATTCTTTTGCAGGGCGGACTGCTCTGAAAGGTCTTAAAATTGCCATTGAAAATCTCCTTTATTACATATTGATACTATGGTAATCCGTTTATGCATCCGAAGTAAACATCTCGGGACACGCTTTCGCTATGTATTCGCTCGCAGCGGTACATCCGCTCCCCCATCGCCTTCGGCTCGTGCTCGCGGTGGACCGGCGGCTCAACAATGTCCCTGCGATGTTTCTCCTTCTGCATTTTAACGGATTACCTCTAACATAATCTACAGCGAGGGCTGCCTGCAGGCGAGCAATAGTTCCTCAGAGGAAAGGCGCTCGTAGAAGTAACTACATTCAAGGCGATTTAGCCCCGTCACAAGGCGCCGATTCCG
>CADBSL010000039.1 GCA_902797345.1 uncultured Eubacteriales bacterium | reverse complement strand
GATCCGGGTGGAACCCCTGCGGAAGTTCCCGGTGGTGAGGGACCTGGTGGTGGACCGGAGCGTCCTCTACCGGAACCTGGAGACGATCCGGAGCTGGCTGGAGACCGGGGCCAGGGCCCACGAGAAGAAGAATGACCTTCTCTATGAAGCTTCCCGGTGCCTTCAGTGCGGGTGCTGCCTGGAGGTGTGCCCGAATTTCTATGCGGGAGGGAACTTCTTTGGGATGGCTTCCATGGTGCCGGTGAGCCGGCTGCTGGAAGAGCTGCCGAAGGAACAGAAAGAAGACCTGCGGAAGCGGTATCAGAAATACGTCTATGGAGGCTGCGGAAAATCCCTGGCCTGCCGGAACATCTGTCCGGCGGGGATCGATATCGAGCGATTGCTGGTCAACTCCAATGCAGTTTCATTGTGGAAGGCGTTGTTGGGGAGAGACTAGAGTCTGGAGTCTGAAGTCTGGAGAGGGATTTTTCGGATGAACATTTTTGACTCAAAAAAACGGGCAGCAAATGCTGTCCGTTTTTTGTTGGCACCCCAGAGATGATTCGAACATCCGACGCACGGTTTAGGAAACCGACGCTCTATCCCCTGAGCTACTGGGGCCTGTTTGATACCCGTCTATTTTATCACCGATTTTCGTATTGTACAAGTCTGAATTCCATGTTATAATCTTTGATTGAGGACGATGAAAGATGGAAGCAGAAGTCTACATGAAAGAGGCGCTGAAAGAGGCGGAAAAGGCCCTGGCGCTGGAGGAAGTGCCCATCGGCGCGGTGGTGGTCAAAGACGGCGAGATCGTCGGCCGGGGGTATAACCGGCGGGAGACCGACAAGGATCCCACGGCCCACGCGGAGATGATCGCGATCCGGCAGGCCAGCGAAAAACTGGGAGGCTGGCGGCTCCACCAATGCGACCTTTACGTGACTGTGGAACCCTGCCCCATGTGTGCAGGAGCCATCGTATTGTCCCGAATCAAAAAACTGTATATCGGAACGGCGGACCCCAAGGCTGGCGCCTGCGGCTCGCTGATCAATATACCGCAGGACGGGCGGTTCAATCACACAGTCCCCATGGAAACGGGGATCATGGAAGATGAATGCCGTGAAATACTGCAGCGATTCTTTGCGAAGCTAAGAGAAATGAGGAAGAAGAAATGAAAAAGAAACTGGCGATGATTTTTGCGGCAATGCTGATCTTACTGGCGGCAGCACCGACGGCGTATGGTGCAGGTCTGGAAGTGACGGAGATTTTCCCAAAGACTGACAGTACCGGACTTCAGACCGTCAACCAGATGGCCCGGATCTACTTCTCCGGAGACATCGACATCAAAGCCAATGAGGATTGCTTCAAGATCGTGGATCCGGACGGAAAAGCCCAGAAAATCATGGTACTGGAGCAGCCGGAAGAACCCAACCGGGTGAACCTGGTATTGGAGGGAGACCTGAAGGAAAACACCGAGTATACGATCCAGATCGACGGTGCACTGACGGATACCGCCGGGAATACCCTGGGACAGGATTACACATCCTCTTTCAAGACCCGCAGCCAACGTACAGACTCCATCGTCACCACCATCATGATGGTATTGATGTTCGGTGCGGTCATCGTCTTCACCCTGAGAGACCAGCGGAAGCAGCAGGAAGAACAGGAAGAAAGAGACCGGAGAGCCGGTAAGGAAAAGAAGGTCAACCCGTACAAGGAAGCCAAGAAAAAGGGCGGGAAGGGCAAGACCTCCCAGAAAAAAGAAAATCCCATGAGCAACACCCGTCAGCGGGCGAACCAGATCCAGGCGGACAGAAAGAAAAAGCGTCGGGAAAAGGTGGATCAGATCATGAAGGAAAACCAGAAAAAGGGTAAGAAGAAATAGCAAGAGATAAAAAAACCGCCCGCTTTCGTCAGGGAAGCGGGCGGTTCTTTTGTGCTAAAAGTCATCCCATATCCCGGAACAGGAAGGTCACGATCTGACCTCTGGTACAGGTATCATCCGGGCTGAAGACTCTGTTAGCGGTACCGTGGGTGATTTCCCGCATTACCGCCCATAAGACTGCGTCATAGTAATACTGGTCGCTGGTCACGTCGGTAAAAGGATTCAGGATTAGACTGGTGTCAGGACTGTTTTCAAAGCGGTACAGGAATGTGGCGACCTGGCCCCGGGTGCAGCTTTGGCTCGGCCCAAAGGTGGTGTCAGACATCCCATTTGTAATTCCTTCTTCCACCGCCCACAGCACGGCTTTACAGAAGTAGTCGTCATTCTTCACATCCGTAAAGGGGTTGGCAGCGGATCCGGGTTCCGGAGAGCCGGCCGCCCGCCACAGGAAGGTCACGACCTGACCGCGGGTGCAGGTCGCGTTCGGGGCAAAGTGGGTGTCATCGGTTCCCTTGGTGATTTCTTTTTTCAGCGCCCACAACACAGGATCGGAGAAGTAATCGTCGCTTTTGACATCCACAAATGGATTGTCCGGAAGGATCATCTTCCACCCTGCATAGAGGGAGACATCCTCCGTACGAGGGTTGGTGAAATCGGCGGGCTGAGTCAGTTCCCTGTCCGTGAACCATCCCAGGAATTCATAGCCCTCCCGGGCAGGCTCGGCGGGTTTGGAACAGGGTTCTCCCTTGGGGACGTCGTAGCCGGCTGTCGTCTCTTCATCATCGGGGCTCAGATAGACCCATACGGTATAGCAGTCTTCCTCTGTGATGAATTTCGGGAAAAGACTGACATCTTCATTTCTAGGCGTCGTGAAGTCGGCGGGCTGCGTCAGTTCCCGGTCTGTGAACCATCCGGCGAACGTGGCGTCCTCCCTGCCGGGATCGTCCCGTTCGGGAATGGGCTCTCCCTTTGGAACTTCAAAACCGGCCACCGGTTCGGGATCTTCTGCGTCCAGATAAACCAGGACGGTGTAGCAGTCCTCGCTGCTGACGAAGCGTGCGTAGATGTTAGTGTCGGTCTCAAGCGGCTGGGAGAAGTCGAAGGGCACCGTCAGTTCCTTGTCTGTAAACCAGCCCATGAAGGTTTTTCCTTCTTCAAACGGGTCTTCGGGCTTGACCGGCGCAGAACCGATTTCCACGGTCTGGTAGCCGCTTTGCTCCTCGTCGGCCGGGTCCATATAGTATTTCAAATAGCAGACTCCCGGGCCGTCATCTTCCGCCAGGACGGTCATTCCTCCCATGGGCGTCAGGCCCGCCACCAGGAGGAACGAGAACAATACCAATAAAATCCGGTTGCTCAACCTTTTCATGGGATCACTCCTTTCAAAACAATACTTGCATTAGAAGAAAAAACCGGAAACACACAAGGGGTTCCCGGCCATAAGATACAGTTTATTCGGATCAGTCTGCGTGAGGAGCCACGGAGCAATTGTTTTTCAGGCTCGACAGAATGATGTTGGTGGAAGTTTTGGTGATGCCCGGACAGGCTTTGATCCGGTTCATCAGATTTTCCAGCGTGATTGTATTTTTCGTGACGATCTTCAGGGACAGGTCATAGTCCCCGGTGATGGAGTGGCACTCCAGGATCTCCGGTTCCGATTCGAGGAAATTCACGAATTCGTCCGGCTCCTGGGAATTCTCAAAGCACAGATTCATCAGGACAGACAGTTCCTTGCCCAGGTACTGAGGATTCAGTATTACCGTATATTTTTCGATGATGTCGGTGCTCTCCAGTTTCTTGAGCCGCTCACTGACGGCGGAGAGGGACATATTTACTTTTTTGCTGATTTCCGAGATGGAAACGCGTGAATTTTCCTGCAGTAATTCCAGAATTTTTACATCCGTTACGTCCATTTTGTCACCTCCTGCTTTAACGCTTGGTTGAAGTATACCACATTTCTTTTGTTTTGTGGTAATTTTTTTGCAAAAACTAAAAAATAGTTACAAAAGTTTTTCTTATATCAAGATTTAGTAGAAAAATATCGGATTAAACCGACAATATGTTGATCTACTGTACCGGGCTGCGGGGGCGACAATAGCTTCCACTCCGGAATCGGCGCTTCGGGCGGGGCTAGATCGCCTTGAATGGTCTGGCTTCTGTGAGCGCCTTTCACTCCGTGGAACTATTGCTCGCCTCAGGCAGCCCTCCTATTTTCTCTCTTCAATCTTCCATCTCACTGCTTTCTGTGCTATAATAAATCATTAAACATATGAGGAGGTTTTCCGATGGCTGAACAGGAATTCACAAATTTTATTCATAATATTATAGATAAGGACCTGGCGGAGGGGCTGAACGGCGGGAAGGTCGTGACCCGTTTCCCGCCGGAACCCAATGGTTATTTACATATCGGGCACGCGAAGTCGATCTGCCTGAATTTTGGTACGGCGCTGAAGTACGGCGGCAAGTGCAATCTGCGGTTCGATGATACGAATCCGGTGAAGGAGGACACGGAATACGTGGAATCCATCGAAGAAGACGTTCGGTGGCTGGGATTCGAATGGGACAAGCTGCTGTATGCGTCCCAGTATTTCGACATCATGTACGACTGCGCAGTGAAGCTGATCAAAGCAGGAAAGGCTTATGTCTGCGATCTGACAGCGGAGCAGATCCGGGAATACCGGGGTACCTTAAAGGAACCCGGGAAGGAAAGTCCTTACCGGAACCGCAGCATCGAAGAAAACCTGGACCTGTTTGAACGGATGAAGAACGGGGAATTCCCCGATGGCGCGAAGATCCTCCGGGCGAAGATCGATATGGCTTCCCCGAATATCAATATGAGAGATCCGGCCCTGTACCGGATCGCCCATGCATCTCACCACATGACGGGAGACAAGTGGTGCATCTACCCGATGTACGACTTTGCACACCCGTTGGAAGACGCCATTGAAGGCGTGACCCACTCCATCTGCACCCTGGAGTTTGAGGACCACCGTCCGCTCTACGACTGGGTCATCCGGGAGACCGGATGGGAGCACCCGCCGAAGCAGATCGAATTTGCCCGGTTGAACCTGACCCACACGGTGATGAGCAAGCGGTACCTGAAGGCTTTAGTGGACAATGGTGACGTGACCGGGTGGGATGACCCGAGAATGCCCACCATCGCCGGGATCCGCCGCAGAGGCTACACTCCGGAAGCGGTCCGGGATTTCTGTGAACGGATCGGCGTGGCCAAGGCCAACAGCACGGTGGAGACCGAGCTGCTGGAGTACTGTGTCCGGGAAGACCTGAAGAACAAGACCCTGTCCAAGATGGTGGTGATGGATCCGCTGAAGGTGACCATCCGCAACTATCCGGAAGACCAGACGGAAATGATCACAGTGGAAAACAGCAAGAACGAGGAAGACGGCGTCCGTCAGGTGCCCTTCTCCCGGGATCTGTATGCAGACCGTTCCGACTTTATGGAAGTGCCGGTGAAAGGCTATTTTCGGTTGTTCCCGGGGAATGAAGTCCGGTTCAAGGGAGCTTATTTCCTGACCTGTGAAGAAGTCATCAAAGACGAAAACGGTGAAGTCGTCGAATTGATCTGCACCTATGACCCGGAGACCGCCGGCGGCGGCACCAACTCCGGCCGGAAGGTCAAGGGGACCATCCACTGGGTGGATGCGAGAACGGCACTGCCTATCACAGTGAACGCTTATGAATCCCTGTTCATCGACGATGAGGAAGGAAATTCCGTGGTGAATCCGGAATCCCTGAAGGTGTTCCACGCATTTGCGGAACCTTCTGTCGGAGAATTGGGAGCCGGTGAAGCGGTCCAGTTCTTCCGTCACGGATACTATGTCCGGGATGAAAAGTTCAGCACCCCGGAAGAAACGGTCTTCGGACGGATCGTGGACCTGAAGAGTTCCTGGAAGAAAAAATAGGATAAAATGATACGAAATATATTACTGACCATCGAATACGATGGGACGGATTTCTCCGGTTGGCAGATCCAGCCGTCGGATCGGACGGTCCAGGGAGAGATCGGTCGGGTATTGAAAGTGATCTGCGGGACCGACGTGAAGGTGAATGGCACCAGCCGCACCGACGCGGGGGTCCACGCATTGGGACAGCAGGCCTCCTTCGAGGCGGACCTGAAGGGTCTGCCTCCGGAGAAGCTGGCCTATGTCATGAATAACCTGCTGGCGCCGGATGTGAAGATCCGGGAGGCGAAGGTGTGCCCTCCGGAGTTCCACGCCCGGTTTTCTGCAGTGGGGAAAAAGTATATATACAAAATCATGAACTGCGCGTCCAGAGTTGTTTTCCGGCGCAATTTTTATTATTTCTGCGAAAGGCCGCTGGATGCGGAAAAGATGCGGGAAGCTGCCGGGAAGCTGGTGGGGAACCACGATTTCCGGTCCTTCATGGCCATGGGCAGCACCCCTCAGGAGACCACGGTCCGGGAACTTTACTCCTATGATGTGGAATGGAGGGATCTCCCGGAGATGGGTGAGAACGCCCGGGAGATCACGTTGACGGTGACGGGAAACGGCTTTCTCTACAACATGGTCCGGATCATGACGGGGACCCTGGTGGAGGTCGGCCTGGGGAGGATCCGGCCGGAGGAGATCCCGGAGATCCTGGAGGCCAAAGACCGGAGCCGGGCAGGACACACTGCTCCGCCTCAGGGGCTTTATCTGGCAAAGGTTTACTACAGCGAGGATCAGCTTTATGGAAAATAGAGAAAAGGCGGTTTTGGTCCGGGAGGACCCGGGACCGGTGAAGATCGGCACCCTTTGTTCCGATTGCACGAATCCGGAAGAGAAGGTCATGCAGTCCTATGTGTTTGACCTGGGGAATATCATTCGGCTGGGGATGTACGAAAAGGCACGGATGTCCGCGGAAGTCCTGTGTGAGCAGGGCGGAGATCCGGTGGAGATCGCCCGGGAGACGGTATTTCCTGCAGTGCGGGAAGTGCTGGACCGGTATGAAAAAGGTGAAGTGAACAAAGCCCATGCCGTGAAGTCCCTGGAAGCGGCGGAAGTGGCAGAGAACGTGTTCCGCCGGGAACGGAAGGACTGGGACGAAGCGGCTCTGCGGCCCGGGGCAGCGGTGGTTGCCGCGGCAGGAGAGAAGGTTTCCTGGGAGCGGAAGCTGCTGGAGACGTCCCTGGAGTGCTGCGGCTTTCGGGCAGAGAGGATGGAGCCTCTCTCCGCCGCCTTCGGCGGCACCTCTCCCCAGGGGGGCGAGGCAAGAATGAGTTGTGAGCAGAGCGACCCTGGCTCTCCCCTGGGGGAGAGCTGTCCGCGCAGCGGACTGACAGGGGGCGAGGCCAAGGTGGTGTTCGTGGAAGTCACCCCCGAAGGCTTCTCCCAGACCCGGGACTGGCTGGAGATCTTTCGCCGGGAGCACCCTGTCTCTTCTGTCATACTATTTGGGAAATATGAGAAATTAATCGATAGATTAAAAATAGATTCGGATTTATATTGCAAGGACCCTGTGTTTGGGGGTAAAATAATAGGTGAATAATTTTTAAATCCTGAAAACCGGAGGAGTATCATGAGACCGGATTGGGACCACTACTTTATGGAAGTAGCGAATGTTGTAAAAACCCGTTCCACCTGCATCCGCAGGCAGGTCGGAGCGATCATTGTAAAAGACCACCGTGTCATCTCGACGGGTTATAACGGGGCCGCCAGCGGCGCTCCCCACTGTCAGGATGTCGGGTGTCTGAGAGAAAAGCTGGGCGTAAAGTCCGGCGAACGCCACGAACTCTGCGTGGCGATCCACGCGGAACAAAATGCCATCGTTCAGGCGGCGAAGTACGGGACTCCGATCGAAGGGGCCACCCTGTACTGCACCTGCCAGCCCTGCGCCATCTGCGCGAAGATGATCGTGAACGCCGGCATCGTCCGGGTGGTGTTCAGCGGGCCGTATCCGGATCCGCTGGCGGAAAAGATTTTGAAAGAAGGGAATATTGAGATATGCGAGATATGATCATGGTGCTGGCCATCGCCTTTTTGGTTTCCTGGCTGATGACACCGGTTTGTATAAAGTTGGCTCCGAAGATCGGAGCAGTAGACATCCCCAAGGACGGGCGGCGGATGCATGACCACCCGATCCCCCGTTTCGGCGGACTGGCCATTTACCTTGGGACTGTGATCGCGATCCTTATTATGGCCCCCCACAACATGAAAGTGCTCGGGATCGTTCTCGGGGGGACGTTTATCTATGCAGTGGGACTGTATGACGACCTGAAGAATATGTCGGCGAAGGTGAAGCTTCTTTGTCAGATCATCTCCGGTCTGATTATTTTCGCCACCGGAACGAAGATCGCCTACATCCACATTCCTTTCCACGATCAATCCAGCTACATTTTCCTGTCACCGGTATTGATGTGCCTGTTGACGGTGCTGTGGGTCGTGGGTTTCACCAATACCATCAACCTCATCGACGGACTGGATGGTCTGGCGGCAGGGATCACCCTGATCGCTTCTCTTTGCGTGGCCTATTCGGCGGCCATGACCGGGCACCCCGAGACGGCGCTGATGATTCTGGCCATCGCCGGCGGCGCAATGGGTTTCCTTCCCTACAACTTTAATCCGGCTAAGATCTTCATGGGCGACGCCGGTTCCCAATTCCTGGGCTTTATGGTGGCCAGCGTTTCGCTGGAGACCATGAAAAGCACCACGATCATTATCCTTCTGATCCCTCTGATCGCTTTGGGAATCCCAATTTTCGATACCACCTTCGCCATCATCCGGCGGAAAAAGAATAATCGCCCCATCATGGAGGCGGACAAAGGACATCTTCACCACCGCATCATGGCATGGGGAATGGGCCAGAGGCGGACGGTGATCCTGCTGTATGCCATCAGCGGCATCTTAGGCATCTGCGCGATCCAGCTGGGGCAGCGGAATTACGCGGCTTCCTTTATCACGCTGCTGATCGCGGCGGCCTTTATTTACGTCATCGTAGGCTCCGGCAAGAATGCGAAAGAAGACCCTGCGGCGAAGACGAAGACCGCCATTGCGGCGCTGCCGAAGGAACCCGGCAAGATCCGGGTCATGTCCGTATTCGGCACCCGGCCGGAGGCCATCAAAATGGCACCGCTGGTGAAGGCGCTGGAAGCAGACGAGAATATCGATTCCATCCTTTGCGTCACCGCCCAGCACCGGGAGATGCTGGACCAGGTGCTGTCGCTGTTTGAACTGACCCCGAAATATGATCTGAATATCATGAAGCCGAGCCAGACCCTGAGCATGATCACGGCCAACGTGATCGGCGGGCTGGATCCCATCGTAGACGCGGAGCAGCCGGATGTGCTGCTGGTCCACGGGGACACCTCCACGACTTTCGTGGCGGCTCTGTCGGCTTTCTACCATAAAGTAAAGATCGGCCACGTGGAAGCAGGTCTTCGGACCTACGACAAGTACTCCCCGTATCCGGAAGAGATGAACCGGGTACTGACGGGGCACATGGCGGACTTCCACTTTGCGCCGACGCAGGTGAACCGGGAGAACCTCCTGAGAGAAGGGATCCCGGAAGACCGGATCTTCGTGGTGGGCAATACCGTCATCGACGCCCTGCTGGAGGTGGCCGGAAAGCCCTTTGAATTCGAAGACGAGACCCTGCGGAAAGTAGACTTCGAGAACCACCGGGTCATCACCGTGACCTGTCACCGCAGGGAGAACCTGGGAGAAAACATGGTGCACATTTTCAGCGCCATCCGGGACATCGCCCTGAAATATGATGACGTGGAGATCGTGTATCCGGTCCACCTGAATCCCGCTGTGCGGAAGACCGCCGGCGAGATCCTGGAAGGGGTGGAACGGGTCCACCTGATCGAACCGCAGCAGTACCAGCCTTTCGTGAACCTGATGGCCAGATCCTACTTCATCCTGACGGACTCCGGCGGGATGCAGGAAGAGGCCCCGGCTCTGGGCAAACCGGTGCTGGTGGTGCGGAAGGAAACCGAGCGTCCGGAAGCGGTGGCGGCCGGTACGGCAAAGCTGGCCGGAGTGGAACAGCAGCAGATCTTTGATATGGCCTGCGAGCTGCTGGACAGCCGGGAAGCCTATGAAAAAATGGCTCACGCACAGAATCCGTACGGAGACGGGACTACGTCGAAACAAATCGTCGACATCATTCGTAAAAGCTTTAATAGTTAGCGCTTATCGGATAAAATCGGGAATCTTTAAAGAAGATATTAAAAATATCAAAATTATCTGAAAAAGTTACGGGCAAATGTGTAATTTATTTGGACGATAGGCTTTTTTGTGGTATAATGGAGTTTGTACAGGTATGGAGAAAACAGATGAAAGCGAAGGAAAAATTCGGCATCGCACAGGCGTTGGCCATGATCTCCCAGATCGGGATCACGATGGTCGTTTGCATCGGATTCGGTGTTTGGTTCGGCGGTTGGCTGGACGGTAAATTGGGCACCGGGCCGATCTGCCTCATCGTATGCGTTATCATCGGCATTCTCGCCGGTTTCATGAATGTGTACAAGTTGCTAATGAAAGGCAGTAAAAATAAATGAATGGTTTATCAGCAGAGTTACGCAGGACAGTAAGCATTACAGCTGCTATCATAGGAGCTGTAATTTGTGTTGTTGCGGGGGTGATTTCCAAGGATTTCGTCTCCATGGCCGTCTCTGTTCTGGCCGGTACCTGCGTTTCTATTCTCAATTTCAATCTGATGGCCCTGGCGGGGGAAAAGGCGATCGAAATGGCGCCGGAAAAAGCCAGAAGCAAAATGACGGTCAGCTACCTGATCCGTTACGCCATCTACATCATTTTTCTGATCATAGCCGTGAAAGTCCCCTTTTTCAATGCCATTGGGGTGGCGATCGGCTATATCACTTCAATACTGGCACTCTACCTAACACAATTTTTGAAAAATAGACGGGATTAGAGAAAAATTGAGGTTATTCAGGAGGGCAAAATTTCGGATCGCTTAGACAGTGTATTCGGGAAAGGAGGAAAAAATGAAAACAGAGTTTGGAGCACATAAGCTAATCGAGTTTTCAAACGGCGTATACATTACTGAGACAGTAGTCAATACCTGGCTCATCATGATCCTTCTGGTTGTTGTATCGATCATACTGACCCGAAAGATGAAACTCATACCCGATGGAAAACAGAGTGCGGCGGAGATCCTTGTCGGTTTGATGAACAGCCTGGTGGGATCCAGTATGGGGAAAGACAAACTGAGATATACTCCTTATATGGGGACCCTGATGATTTATCTGGTGGTCGCCAACTTATGGGGGCTGACCGGCCTCAGAGCACCGACGGCAGATCTGAACACCACATTCGCATTGTCGCTTCTTACTTTCGTCATGATTCACGGTTTCGCAATCAAGAAGAAAGGCCCGTTTGGGTGGTTCAAGGATACATTCCTTTCCCCTGTGGCACTTATGGCACCGCTAAACATGATCAGTGAAGTCGCTACACCGGTTTCCCTGGCCTTCCGTCTTTTCGGAAATATCACAGGCGGTATGATCATCATGAGTCTGATCTACGGAGCTTTAGGATCGATATTCAGCAGTTTCCTGCCGATCCCGATCTTCATGGCAGCAATACCAGCCGTCCTTCACGCATACTTCGACGTATTCGCGGGTGTGTTACAGGCATTCATCTTTACAATGCTGACGATGGTATTCGTATCAATGAGTCTTGATGATTAATTGTGAAACAGATTTATGACAGGAGGTGAAGACTTGGCGGCCAATTTTATCGAAATGTTTATTAACTGGCTCATGTCCTTTGAGCCACAGGCAGTAGTACTGGCAGGTTCCGCCATCGGCGCTGGTATATCCATGATCGCCGGTATCGGTCCCGGTGTCGGCCAAGGTTATGCTGCAGGTAAAGCCGCAGAAGCAGCTGGCGCGCACCCCGAGACCTCAAAAGACTCCCTTCTGGCTATGCTGGTTGGAGCGGGTATCGCGGAAACCACCGGTATCTTGTCCTTAGTAGTATCCCTGATCTTTATCTTCGGTAATCCGATGGTAAAATTGACGGAAGCCGGCGACCCGGCCCAGGCGATCGTTTTGGCAGGCAGTGCCATTGGCGCAGGTCTGGCAATGTCGGCGGGTGTTGGCGCAGGTATCGGCTGCGGATATGCAGCAGGTAAAGCGTCGGAAGGCGTTGCAGCCTATCCGGAAAACCAGAGAGGCGTCCTGATGAACATGCTGCTGGGTTCTGCCATCGCGCAGACCACCGGTATCTTCTCCCTGGTCATCTCCCTGATCCTGGCATTTGCCAATCCGTTGGTAAAAGTCAGCACTTCGACGGACCCGGGCATGGCCCTGATCTTAGCAGGTGGCGCTATCGGCGCAGGCCTGGCAATGATCGCGGGCGCAGGATCCGGTGTCGGATGCGGTTATGCTGCCGGTAAAGCAGCAGAAGGCGTGGCAATCGCCCCGGATAACCAGAGAGGTATCCTGGTCAATATGCTGGTAGGGTCTGCACTCTGCCAGACAACAGCGATCTTCTCGTTGGTAATCGCACTTATTTTAATGTTTGCAACTCCATTGACCGGAATCGCAGCCAACAACGGCGGAGGCATGGAAATCTGTCTGATTTTAACCCTCTCAGCCATCGGCGCAGGCGCCAGCATGATCGGCGGTACCGGAACCGGTGTAGGATGCGGCTACGCAGGCGGAAAGTCCGCGGAAGCTGTGGCTATCAACCCGAGTTCCAACAGCGCATCCATGATGACCATGATTCTGGGATCATCCATTTCCCAGACATCCGGTATTTTCTCGCTGGTTATCACGCTGATCTTATTATATGCGAATCCGCTGGTGAGCTTGTATGCAGCAGGGGAAAACTTCCTCATCTTAGCAGCTTCCGGATTGGGAGCAGGGCTG
>CADBSL010000038.1 GCA_902797345.1 uncultured Eubacteriales bacterium | reverse complement strand
GTCATGAAGGATTTCACATGTTCCACCAGAGGATCGATATATTCTTTCTTGGACCAGTCCACATCATCATAGTAGGCTTCCAGCAGCTCCGCTTCCACCTCGGTCCGGTCTTCCGGGTATTTCTTTTCGATGGCCTTGAAGAGTCCCCCCATCAGCCGTTTTTCCAGGAAGTTCAATCCCAGATAATCCAGCCGTCCCCGGAAATAGAAGAGGTTGATGGCGCTCAGGTCATCTTCTCCCACGAAGTTCATTTCCAGGTGGGTCTGTACGGTGGATTCGTAAGCCGGGTAAGAACCTACACAGAAATAGGTCACCGGGAGATCCACGTGTTCTTTGCGCATCGCAGCCCGGAAGTTCTCCAGACCGTTGATGCCCTGGCCGTTGATGTTCCCTCCGTAGATCAGCATGTCGTAGCCTTTCATCCGGGCGGACCAGTCATTATAGGTTTTGTTTTCCGCCGACACGATGTCTGCATCCAGAGCGTCGGCGATCCATTCCGCATATCGTTTGGTACTGCCGTGTTTACTTCTATATAGCACAAGGATTCTGTAGTCTGTCATTACTTTCACCTCTCTCTATTTTAAAACCTTAACGGCTTTTTTCTTCGAATATATCCAGGATCGTTTTTTCCGTTTCCTTCATCCCCGGGTAGGCGATCAGCCCCATGTTTTTCATGGTGTCCTCCGGGGAGCGTCCATTGATGGCGTGGATGGACCTCACGTAGGCGCCGGCCAGTGCGAAGTCTACGGAGCGGTAAGCCGTGTCCACGGCCACAACGCCTTTCATGGTGCAGCCCTGATTGCCTCCGTCACAGATCATGCCGGTGATGGAGGAGGCCATGTTGTTGATGACATGGTCCATTTGCTTCAGGCTGCCGCCTTTCATATAGCACAGGGCCACTGCAGCGCCGGTGCCGGAGGCGATGGCGCATCCGCAGAAAGCGGACAGCAGGCCCGAATGGACTTTGATGTAAATGGTCACCAGATAAGACAGAGCGGTTGCCCGAAGCAGGGTCTCTTCCGACAGCCCGTTCACCTTATAACAGGCGTACAGAGGCATCGTGCAGAGGATCCCGTGGGCGCCGCTGCCGGTGATGCTCATTGCCGGCCGGGACAGTCCGATGACCCGGGCTTCCAGGGCCGTGTTGGTAACGGCCTGGGCAGAAGCCAGCTCATTGTCAGAGATCCACTTCCCGCCGTTTCTTTCCAGCAGGCGGTGACCCAGGGTGGTCCGGGGAGAAGCGGTGCCTTCCTCCAACAGGGCCACGTTGGTTTCGTAGGCCTTGCGGATAAAGGCGATCTCGGAAAGATCCACTTCATTCACATATTGCACCAGATCTGCCAGGGTATATTTTTTGATTTCTTCCAGATCGACTCCCGCAGTAGTCTCTTCCGGAGCGGATTCCTCTTCAGCGGAGAAAAGGACCCGGCCGTTCAGCTCGATCCGGACGATGTTGGTGTGACGATCTTTGATGGTCACCTCACAGGTATCTGCCGCCGTTTTCACAGTGGCTTTCAGGTAAACATCCGGGGTGATCTCGTGGAGGACCACTTTGATCCGGTTTTCATCGATCATTTTGTGGGCCGCCGTCCGGGCGGCATCGTCAATATCCTCCAGAGACTGGAGCCCTTTGTCCGGGTCTGCTCCACAGACGCCCAGGGCCGCCGCAAAGGCGTTGCCCACTTCCGGCACGCCGGGGATCCCGCAGGTGAAGGCTCCTTTATAGATCGAAGAGCTCAGAGACAGCTCCACTGACTCTACGGCTCCTTTTGTGTAACTCTTTGCCTTAGCGGTGATAAAGGCGATGGCACCCGGTTCGGTGACTCCTAAAGCCGGGACCATATCTCCCTGTATCATCCGGGACAGTTCATGCATTGATTCATCCCTCCCAAATTCTTTTATGAGAAATTGATACGGACTACTAGCTATAGTAAGTATTGTAACAGAAAGAGCTATATTTTGAAACTGGTTTATTAAAAATATTTCCATAAATATTCTTCTGATGGGGATTTTTTGTGAATCAATTGCAAATCCAAAGGGGGAAAGGTATAATGGAAAAAACGAGACGAAAGGGGAGAGAATCGCCATGGATATAGATAAAATGATAAATGTCAGCATGGACGTGATGGAAGCGGTGACGGACGCGGTGAACCGGAATGATTTTTCGGGACTTTCCTCTACGATCCAGCAGAAGATCATGCCCGGCGGACAGCAGGGCAGCTGGCAGGAGTTTACGGAAGCAGAGAAGCGGAGAAACGAAGAGATGCGCCAGCGTCAGGCAGCGCAGCGGGAACAGCAGGCCCGGCAGGCCGAAGAAGCCCGCCGTCGTTCTCAGGCCCAGCAGCAGGCCCGGTATGAACAGTACCGGCAGCAACAGCAGGCCCGGCAGCAAAACACCGCCCAAAACCCGGCCATGGGCCGGCAGTTCGGCGGAGCGTACCCCTACCGGACGCCGTTTTTCCAGCAGGATATCAGCCGGTATAATGGCCTTCCCCGGGTCATCATCGGAGCGGCTCTGATCGCCTTTTCGGCCTTTGGCGCCATGTTCGGACTGGGAGTGGGATTGCTGGATTCTTCCTTGATCGAAGGACTGGTCAGCACCATTCCGGCGATGCTGTTCCTGATCGGCGGGATCTTCTTGCTCTTGAATGGGAATAAACGGCGGAAGCTGACGAAGAAATACGTGGAATACGGAAAAGTGGCGGGTGACGCCACCTACATCACTTTAGCCGGTCTGGCAAAACTCACTCGGAAGAACATCGACCTGGTGAAGGAAGACATCAAAGCCCTGATGAAGGCGGGCTACCTGTCCCACGCGAAGCTGGACGACGAAGAGACGACGCTGATGCTGACCCCTCAGGTTTATGAGCAGTACCTGATGAGTCAGAAGGGCCGGCTCCAGGCAGAAGCGGAACAGGAGATGAGGGACGAAAAAGAAGCGGCTCAAAATGCGGCATACTCGCCGGAAGTCCGGGAGATCCTGAGGGAAGGCGAGCGGTACCTGAAGGTGCTGCGTGACAGCAACGATAAGATCCCCGGCGAAGAGATGTCCGACAAACTCTTCAAACAGGAAGAGATCGTCAACAAGATTTTCGATCAGGTGAAAAAGGATCAGACGGCTGCCAGAGACCTGCGGAAATTCATGAATTACTATCTGCCAACCACCGAGAAACTGCTGAAGGCCTACCTCGATGTGGACCAGCAGCCCATTTCCGGTGACAATATACGAAACACCAAGCAGGAGATCGAAAAGGCTATGGATACAGTGAATGAAGCCTTCGAAAACCTGTTGGATTCTCTGTTCGAGGATGCCTCCATGGATGTCATTTCGGAGATTTCCGTGATGAACACCATGATGGCCCAGGACGGACTGACGGATAAAGATAAGATGAAATAAGAGGAAAGGAAGAAGACATGAGCGAAGAAATCAAAGATGAAGTAAAGATGGAAGATCTGCTGGCGGATCCGCCGGCTGCACCGTCCCTGAGCTTTGATCAGGCGGGCGAACCGACCGTAGTAACGCCGGAGGCTCCGGCGGCTCCTGTACAGAATGCAGGAACAGCCCAGGCAGCGGCTCAGGTAGCCCTGGACTTTGGCGGAGCGCCTCAGGCCCAGGCCCAGGAAGCACCGAAGGTGGACGCCGCTACGGCCGAACAGCAAAAACAGGCGAACCTGGAAAGCACCCTCACTCCGGAGGAACTTCGCCAGGTCGAATCCTTTGTGAGCCAGATTGACGTGAAGAATTCCACCGGCGTCATGAACTACGGCGTAGGGACCCAGAAAAAGCTGGCGGATTTCTCTGAAAAAGCCCTGAACAGCGTCCGGACCAAGGACATGGGCGAGATCGGTTCCATGATCACTACCCTGGTGACGGAACTAAAGAACTTCGAGATCGACACCCAGGAAAAGGGCATCAAAGGCTTCTTCAAGAAAAAGGCCAACAGCCTGGAGATGATGAAGGCCAAATATTCCAAGGTGGAAACCAATGTGACCACGATCCAGAACGAACTGGAAAAACACCAGGTGACCCTGCTGAAGGATTCCGCTATGCTGGACCAGATGTACGACATGAACCTGACCTATTTCAAAGAGCTGACCATGTACCTGCTGGCAGGACGGAAGAAGCTGGAACAGGTCCGGACTGTGGACCTGGTGGAAGCCCAGAAGAAGGCGGAACTCTCCGGATTGGCGGAGGATGCCCAGGCGGCCAAGGACCTGGCCGCTATGTGCGAACGGTTTGAAAAGAAGCTCCATGATCTGGATCTGACCCGGACCATCGCCATGCAGACCGCACCTCAGATCCGGATGGTGCAGAATTCCGACACCATGATGGCGGAAAAGATCCAGTCCACCATCGTCAACACCATCCCGCTGTGGAAGAACCAGATGGTCATCGCCATCGGCATC
>CADBSL010000037.1 GCA_902797345.1 uncultured Eubacteriales bacterium | reverse complement strand
GCCTACCATAAAAGCAAAAACTGGAGTTTGAGACTGGAGTATGAAGGGTTCAATATCATGCGGGTGGAAACCAACCAGCGTGATTAAAAATGTATTAATTCCTAAAAAAGTACTTGATTTCTATTATATTTCGTCCTATAATGGGCGATGGAAAAGGAGACGTTTTAAGCTTCTTATCATATAAAACACTTGGATCGGTTACAGCGTATCCGACAGACGGAGCACTAAGACCTTGCAAAACAGAAAAAAGAAGACGGGATACCGCCTCTTGTTTGTGTACTCATTTTGCGTAGGTCGCTCATACAGCTGTTATTTACCCCTGACCTATGCGAAGGCAGGGGTTTTCTTATGCCGGGACACATAAACCGGGCGGGTCCAATCTTGGAAAGGGATTCAATGAAAATCGGTTTTATCGGTGCCGGAAAAGTGGGGGTCTCACTGGGAAAGTTTTTCTCGGAAGGCGGATGGCAAGTGAGCGGTTATTACAGCCGCAGCATCTCCTCTGCAGAAGAGGCGGCCGCTTTTACCGGAACCAAAGCATACCGGGCCAAAGCGCATCTGGTCAGGGAGAGCGATGCGGTATTCTTGACTGTTCCTGACGGCAGCATCTCCGAGGTTTATGAGGAGATCCAATCTGAGAACATCGATGGAAAGCAGATCTGTCATTGCAGCGGGTCCCTGACTGCTGAAGAAGTGTTCTCCGGGATCCGGGGAAAAGGGGCTTATGGTTATTCGATCCACCCTCTATTTCCGGTCAGCAGTAAGGAGAATAGCTGGAAAGAGCTTTCAGGAGCGTACTTTTGTCTCGAAGGAGATGGGCCTCACCTTCCGGAATGGAAGAAACGGTTGGAAAGCCTGGGACCCCGGGTACAGATGATCTCCGGAAAGGACAAGGTCCGCTATCATGCGGCCTGTGTGATCTCCAGCAATCTGGTCTGTGGGCTGATCCGGGAAAGCATGGAGATCCTGGAATCCTGTGGATTCTCGGAAAATGCTGCCAGAGAGGCGTTGGGACCTATGGTTCGAAGCAATACAGAACACCTGATCCGGGAGGGCCCTGTGAGTGCTCTGACCGGGCCGGTGGAGCGGTGCGACACGGGAACGGTCGAAAAGCACCTTCGGTGTTTCAAAAGCCCGGAGGAACGGGAGATGTACCGTGTCCTGTCAGAGAAACTGACAGAGATCGCAGCGGAAAAACATCCGGAAACAGATTACACAGAATTGAAGCGTGTTTTATTACCTGAAGAAAGAAAGGAAATGACGAGAGAATGAAAAACACAGTTTTGACGTTGATGGAAATGAAGAATAAAGGAGAGAAGATCTCACAGGTCACCTGCTATGACTATTCCATGGCCAGATTGGTGGATGCTGCCGGCATCAACACGATCCTGGTCGGGGACAGTCTGGGGATGACCATGCAGGGATATAAAGATACACTTCCTGTCTCGATGGATGAAATGATCATTTATGGCAGGAGCGTGGTGCGGGGGGCAACCGATGCATTTGTGATCGTGGACATGCCCTTTATGAGCTATCAGGTCTCCGTGGAACAGGCAGTGGAAAATGCCGGAAGGATCATCAAGGAGACAGGGGCTAATGCAGTCAAGCTGGAAGGCGGTGCAGCCGTCGCAGAACACATCAAGGCTATCGTTGATGCGGGGATCCCGGTGTGCGCCCATATCGGGATGACACCTCAGTCTGCCAATATATTCGGAGGATTCAAGGTACAGGGCAAGGGCGAAGCCAATGCCAAAAAAGTGTTGGAGGACGCTTTTATCGTCCAGAAAGCCGGTGCATTCATGTGCGTTCTGGAGTGTGTTCCGCCGAAACTGGCAGCCCTCATCACAAAAATGACCCAGATGATCACCATCGGGATCGGAGCCGGTGCCGGATGCAGTGGGCAGGTGCTGGTAAGTCAGGATCTGCTGGCTATGTCCGGGGATTTCAAGCCAAAATTCGTTCGCCAGTTCGCTCAGGTGGGTCAGTTAATGACCGAGGCTTATCGAGCCTATGATGAAGCGGTGAAGGACGGTAGTTTTCCATCTTTGGAAGAATCCTATGTGAAGAGCGATTGCTCGGATGAATATCTGGAAGAATTAGAACACACACACATTGCGGAAATAAATGAAGGGAGAAACAACAATGATCAAAGCAACGACGATACAGGAGGTGCGGGATCAGGTCCGTGCCTGGAGAAAAGAGGGTTTGACTGTGGGACTGGTTCCCACGATGGGTTATCTGCATGAAGGACATGCCAGCCTGGTAGATAAGGCAGTATCCATGTGTGACCGGGTAGTGGCATCCGATTTCGTGAACCCCACTCAGTTTGGACCGGGTGAAGATCTGGATAGCTATCCAAGGGATTTTGACCGGGACTGCGCACTGTTGGAGGAACACGGATGCAGCATGGTTTTCCACCCTTCCGTGGATGAAATGTATCCGGATGGAGGCGGAAAGACCGCTACTTATGTGGAGATCCTCAACGATATGCCCAAGCAGCTTTGCGGAAAGACCCGGCCTATCCACTTCAGAGGCGTCTGCACGGTGGTAAGCAAACTGTTCAATATCGTGATGCCGGACAAGGCCTTTTTCGGGCAGAAGGATGCCCAGCAGCTGGCCATTATTCGGCGGATGGTAAGGGATCTCTCCTATGGGATCGAGATCGTAGGCTGTCCCATCGTTCGGGAAGCGGACGGACTGGCAAAATCCTCCCGCAACACTTACCTGAATCCGGAGGAGCGCCGGGCAGCACTGGTGCTTAGCAAAGCGGTGTTCAAAGGACAGGAAATGGCGGAACAGGGAGAAAAAGATGCCAGGAAAATCGTAAAGGAAATGACTGAGATGATCGAAAGGGAACCCCTGGCGAAGATCGATTATGTCTCTGCTGTGGATGGCGTGACGATGGAACCGGTAGAGACGATCACGGGTACGACGTTATTTGCAATGGCCGTGTACATCGGCAAGACCCGTCTGATTGACAACTTTATTGTGGAGGTGGCCAAATGACAGTCAGCATGCTGAAAGCAAAGATCCACCGGGTAACGGTGAAACAGGCAGAACTCAATTATGTCGGATCCATTACAGTGGACCAGGATCTTCTGGATGCCGCCGGCATCCTGGAGTATGAAAAAGTTTTGGTGGTGGATATCGATAACGGGAACCGGCTTGAGACATACACCATCTCCGGTGAGCGGGGCTCCGGAATGATCTGCCTCAATGGTGCGGCAGCCCGGTATGTGAGCACAGGCGATAAAGTCATCATCATGTGCTTTACGGAATTGACACCGGAGGAAGCGAAGGAACACAAGCCCAGAGTAATTTTTGTGGATGAGGATAACAAACCTTCCCGGATCACCACTTATGAAAAACATGGGAGACTGGAAGATATGTAATGAAATTGACGGTCGGATCGCTTTAAAGGGCGGTCCGGCCGTTATTTATTCGGGTGTCGGGTTTGATTTCCAGTCAGATTTATTATATAATAAATTGTTGAATTGTAAGTATAAGTGTAACG
>CADBSL010000036.1 GCA_902797345.1 uncultured Eubacteriales bacterium | reverse complement strand
GAAAGAAGACTTGTTCGTGATCGGGGATACCCGCTACGATATCCGCTGCGGGGAAAAGATCGGGGCGACCACCATCGCCGTTGCGACGGGGTGGATGCCCTACGAACTGTTGGAAAAGGAAGGGGCAGACTACCTGCTGGAATCCCTGGCGGATGTGAAGGGGTTCCTGAAGATATTGGGATTATAACAAAGGAGTAAAATGAAATGATCAGATGGAGTGAATTCCTCATGCCCTACGAAACGGCAGTGGAGGAACTGAAGAATAAATTCAAGGGGATCCGGAACGAATACCGGAAAAACAATGAACACTCGCCCATCGAGTTCGTGGTGGGGCGGGTGAAGCAGATCCCCAGCATCATCGAAAAAGCCCGCAAACTGGGGTTGACGGAGGAAAACCTGGATCAGATGGATGATATCGGCGGCCTCCGGATCATCTGCCAGTTTGAGGATGATATCTATAAAGTGGTGGATATGGTGCGGATCCGGGACGGGATGGACCTGGAGATCGTGCTGGAAAAGCACTACATCAAAGAAGTCAAGGACAGCGGGTACCGAAGCTACCACATCATCATCAAATACCCCATCTTCACCATCGAGGGGTTGAAATTCGTCTTCCTGGAGATCCAGATCCGGACCATGGCCATGAACTTCTGGGCCACGGTGGAGCATTCCCTGCGCTACAAATATAAGGAGGCGCTGCCGGAACACGTGGCGGAGAAGCTTCGGAGCACGGCACACGAGGTCTATCTTCTGGATAAGGAGATGCAGGAGATCCGGGACGAGATCATCAGCGCGCAGAATCTCTTCATGCACAAGTCCAATACCATTTCTCAGATCCTGGGGAACCTGACGGATATGGAGCGGATGGGCATGCTGGATGAGGCGACGCGGTTCAGGGATGCCTTTGAAAAGATCAACGCCCGAAAGGGTCGGGATATGGAAGAAGACCTGGAGGCGTTGTCTCTGGCCATCAAACAGTCCATGAATATCGAGAACGGATCTCTCAAAGAAGAGCTGCAGCAGCTGGAAGAAAAAAGGACAGGCAATATATTATAATGTACAGTTTTGAATACTTTGAAGAATTGTTTCGGAATCACTGCGGGGACCTGCCCCGGGGAGATTTCGCCGTATTAGCTCCGCTGGTGAGGGTGGATGGACAGACTCACCTGCTCTTTGAAGTCCGGGCCCTTCACATGAGGCGCCAACCGGGAGAGGTGTGCTTCCCCGGAGGGCGGATCGAACAGGGCGAAACACCACTGGAGTGTGCGGTTCGGGAAACCACGGAGGAACTGGGGGTCTCCCGGGAGCGGATCCGGGTAGTAGGCAGTATCGGCCTCATCTACACCTGGCTGAATGAACCGGTGGACGTGGTGTTGGGAGAGATCCTGGACTTTGAACCGGGGAAGCTGGAGACCAATCCGGATGAGGTCCACGAGACCTTCACCGTCCCCTTTGAATATTTTATGGAGCGGGCTCCGAAGGACAGCTATACAGTGGAGAAGCATTACATCTGGGGATTGACCGCCCGTTTTGTCAATTACATCGTCAAACTTTGCAGGGAGGGATCGAAATGAAATTAGCTCTTTGCCAGATGTTGGTGGGAATGGACAAGCAGAAAAACACGGAAAAGGCGCTTTCGATGATCCGGGAAGCCGCTGCCGGCGGCGCGGATATCGTCAGCCTGCCGGAAATGTGGAACTGCCCCTATTCCAACAAGTACTTCCGGGAGTATGCGGAAGGACCGGAGGGCCCCACGGCAGCGGCGCTGTCCGGC
The DNA here is from genome assembly GCA_902797345.1 of uncultured Eubacteriales bacterium. Taxonomy (GTDB): domain Bacteria; phylum Bacillota; class Clostridia; order Peptostreptococcales; family Anaerovoracaceae; genus RUG14258. Next base: position 428 of record CADBSL010000036.1, on the reverse strand, counting down.
ATCGCGAAGGGACTGGGGATCTACCTGATCGGCGGGTCCATCCCGGAACTGAAGGAGGACAAGGTCTACAACACCTCCTACATTTTTGACCGTTCCGGAGACCTTATCGGCACCCACCGGAAGGTCCACCTCTTCGACATCGACGTAAAGGGGGGCATCCGGTTCATGGAATCCGACACACTGACTGCCGGGGATGAGATCACGGTGGTGGATACGGAATTCTGTAAAGTCGGCGTGGCCATCTGCTATGACGTGCGCTTTCCGGAGCAATCCCGGCGGATGGCGTTGATGGGCGCAAAGCTCATCGTCCTGCCGGCGGCTTTCAATATGACCACAGGCCCTCTGCACTGGGATCTTTCCATGCGGATGCGGGCGCTGGACAACCAGGTCTATTTCGCAGCCTGTTCCCCGGCCCGGGACATGGACGG
>CADBSL010000035.1 GCA_902797345.1 uncultured Eubacteriales bacterium | reverse complement strand
GAAGAACAGCAGGTAGGAGCAGACGGTCACGCCGGTGTCGTTGGAGATCGGCTCGTTGTCGATCTTTACGGAGAAGACTCCCCGGGGGTGGAGCTTTTTCCGGAATTCCGTAGCCAGGATTTTTGCCGTGATCATGAACCGGATGGCTTTCACACCGCCGGCGGTACTGCCGGAGCACCCGCCGCAGATGGAGATCAGAAGCAGGAGGATCACCAGCGCCGGTGGCCAGAGGTTGTAATCATTGGAGGCGAAACCTGTGGTGGTCATGACGGAAACCAGATTGAAGCTGCCGTACCGAAGGGCTTCCCCCAGATTGGCATAAGTGTGGGTCACCGTCAGAAGAATGGTGGAGGAGATGCCCGCGATCAAAAGGACGATCAGGAAAAACCGGACTTCCTGCTGCTTCAGGAATAGCAGGAACCGCCGCTTTTCCACCATACTGTAGATCACCGGGAAGCTGATGGAACCGATCACCATGAATACTTCCAGTACCACTTCCACATACAGGCTATGGAAGGCACCGACGCTCTCGTTCTTAGGGGAAAATCCGCCGGTAGCCACTGCGGAAAATGCGTGGGTGGAGGCGTCGAAGAACCCCAGACCGCCCAGCATCAACAGACCGATGCAGATGGCGGTCAGAAGGAAATACACTTTGTAGAGCCGCTTGGCCACATCCGTCATTTTCGGCGCGGTCTTGTTCACGTCCGAACTGGAGATCTCCGCCCGGGCCATCTGGAAGCCGCTGATCCCCAGAGAGGGCAGGACGGCGATGGCAATGGTCAGGATCCCCAAACCGCCCATCCAATGGGTATAGGCCCGCCAGAACAGCATGGTCTTCGGGAGACCTTCGATGTTGGTCAGAATAGAGGCTCCGGTGGTGGTGATGCCGGAGGTGCCTTCGAAGAGGGCATCTGCCAGATTGGGGATCGCCCCGGAGACAAAGTAAGGCATGGAAAAACAAAAGCATGCCAAAAACCAGGTCAGTACCACGATCAGGTACCCTTCCCGGATCCGGACCACTTCTTTTTTCTTTTCTACGTTTCGTAATATGAGCCCGCTGAACAGCATGACGATGCAAACCAGCATCAGTGACGTCGTCGAACGCTCATCGTGATAGTAAATGCCCACAACAAACATGGGGATCATGCAAAGGGACAGGATCACCAGCATCATTCCCAGCGTCCGGGCAACCACTCGGTAATTCATATTCTTATCCTTTTTAGCTGGGGGCTTGGAGTGGGAGATATCCGGCACTTTCGTTATTTCCCGCTTCCCGCTTCAAGCTTCCGGCTCTAAACTCTAAACAGTCTTTTCCTCGTGGCCCGCAGCAAACGCTCCAGTTCCGGAACATCCGACAACATACTGAAGAAGATCAGCCGGTCGCCTTCCTTGATCTGCGTGTTGCCTGTGGGGACGATGGTGGAGTTGTTCCGATAGATCAGAGATACCAGCACTCCCTTGGGGAAATCCAGTTCTTTCAATTGTTTCCCGGTGATCATCATATCCCGCTGGGCAATGACTTCCAGCACTTCTGCCTGTCCCTGCAGGAAGAAGGAAGAAGAAACAAAGCTCCGGGCCTGGACCAGCCGCAGGATGTGGCTGGAGGTGATCTCCAGAGTGTTGAGTGTATTGACGCCCACTTTGTCCATAAGAAGGGTATAGTTGCCCCGGCTGGTTTTGGCCAGGACCTCCTTGACCCCGTATTGCTGGGCAGTGAGGGCTAAAATAATATTATCTTCATCATAACCGGTGGCGCTGACGAAAGCGTCCATGGAAGACAGGTTTTCTTCCTGAAGGAGGGACATATCCGTCGCATCGCCGTGGAGCACCAGCACCCCGGGGAGCTTTTCCGCCAGGTATTCGCAGCGTTCCCGGTCTTTTTCAATGACCTTGACGTTGATCCCGGCTTCGGAAAGCAGTTTTCCCAGGTAGAAACCGGTCTTTCCGCCGCCCATGATCATGACTTTTTTGATGTTGGCGCCTTCGACTTTGGTATCGATATAGGGAGAGAGTTTGGCGATATCGGTCTTCTTCCCCAGAAGATAGAGGATATCGTCCTCTTCGATGGTGACGTGGCTCTTGGGGATGATCAGCTTCCCTTTTCTTGAAATGGAAACGATCAGCATGTTCTCCAGATAATTGGAGGCATTCAGCACCCTGTCGCCGACCATGCCTTTGATCGTCTCGGCCTTCACTTCCAGCATCCCGATGGTGGGACCGGTGAAAAACTGATTGAAATCCTTGTGCTGGTTGATCAGATAGTTGAAGATCTCGTGGGAGACCAGCATATCCGGATTCAGCACCTGGTCGATGTTGAAGGTGTTCTTCATCAGTTCCTGGTGGTTCATATACTCCGGACCCCGAAGACGGGCAACGACTTTTTTGCAGCCCATTTTCTTGACCACTCCGCCGATCACCAGGTTCTTTTCGTCGCTGTCCGTCAACGCCAGCACGATGTCATACTGCTTGACATTGACTTCTTCGTAGATGTCGGCCTCCAGACCGTCGCCGACGATGCCCAGAACATCCATCTCGTTGTTGGTTTTCTGGATCACCTTCGGGTTGATGTCGATCAGTGTGATGTAATTGTCCGATGAGATCAGAGAGGAGGCGACTTTCATCCCCAGTTTCCCTGCTCCGACGATCATGATTCTCATTGTACTCTCCGTAACGTATTTATACTTCCTTAATAATATCCTTATTGTATCACCAAACGGGATTTTGTCCATAGAATTTCGCAAAAAGGGGATGGACAAATTAGAATAAAAGGGATAATATGTAAAGACAAACTGATATTGGGAACAAAGAAAGGGAATGGTAATATGGTATCGTTTATCAAGAGCTGTACGATTGCCGGAGTGGATGCAGAGATGATCCGGGTGGAGTGCGATCTGTCCAAGGGAATGCCTTTGCTAAATATGGTGGGGCTGCCGGACGCGGCGGTCCGGGAATCCCGGGACCGGCTCCGGGCGGCGATCCTGAATTCGCGGCTGGATTTTCCGGTGAACAAAAGGATCACCATCAACCTGTCGCCGGCGGGCACGAAGAAGGAGGGGACGCACCTGGACCTGCCCATCGCCCTGAGTATACTGGCCGGGACAGCGGCTATCCCTCCGGAGGAACTGGAAGAGTTCGCGGTGATCGGAGAACTGTCCCTGGACGGACGGGTGGAAGGCGTGTTTCAGGCCCTCCCGATGTGCATCGGACTGAAGCAGAAGGGCGTGAAAAAGATCATCCTTCCCCGGGAGAACCTGAAAAACGTGGCGGTGGTGGAGGACGTAGATCTGTATCCGGTGGAGACGCTCCGCCAGGCATTTGCCTTTATCAACGGAGAGGAGGCCATTGAACCGGTCCGGGGGAAACGTCCCCCTTCGGCCTTTGAGAGTCCGGATGCCGAGGAGAATTTTTCGGAGGTGCTGGGACGAGAAGAGGCCAAGCGGGCCATTGAGATCAGCGTCAGCGGGTTCCACCACCTGCTGTTTACCGGACCGCCGGGCTGCGGGAAGAGCATGATGGCCAAACGGATCCCCACGGTGATGCCGGGGATGACATATGAAGAGATGCTGGAGGTGACGAAGCTGTACAGCCTTTCCGGGATGGAACCGGAAGAGGGAGGGCTCATCTCCCGGCGGCCCTTCCGGGCTCCGGCGGGGAATGTTTCCCTGGCAGCCATGGTGGGAGGGGGCTCCGGGATCCCCCGACCCGGGGAGATCACCCTGGCCCACCTGGGAACTCTGTTTTTGGACGAGATGCCGGAGATGCGGCGGGACGTGCTGGAGGCCCTCCGTCAGCCTCTGGAAGATGAGAAGATCACCATCTCCAGAAGCAGCTCCAAGATCACCTATCCCAGCAAATTCATGTTGATAGGGGCCAGGAATCCCTGCCCCTGCGGATATTTTGGGGATGAGACCCGGCGGTGTACCTGCAGTATGCAGCAGATCCGCCGGTACCAGGAAAAGCTGTCGGGACCGATCATGGACCGGTTCGATATCTTCGTGGACCTGTCCGCCATCGACTATGATTCCCCGGAGTGGAAGCGGTCTGCGGAAAGGGAGTGCCGGAGTTCTGCGGATATGAGGGAACGGATCGAGAAGGCCCGGGCGGTCCAGGAAGAGCGCTATAATAAGGAAGAGATCCGTTACAACTCCCAGCTTCGGGGGAACCTGATGAAAAAATACTGCGGGCTTTCTCCGGAGGCAAAGGAAGTGTACGATCTGGGTTGCAGACAGCTCAAAGTGAGCCTGAGGGGACGGGATAAGCTGCTGAAGGTGTCCCGTACCATCGCGGATCTGGAAGGGAAAGAAGAGATCGGTGCGGAGCATGTGGCGGAGGCCCTCCAGTACCGGAGAAGGGATGGACAGACAGATGACTATCAATGAATATGACCTGTGGTTTTCGGATCAGGCGGGGGTGAACCTGCGGCGCCTGCTGCAGCAGGCGGATCCGGAGGATCTGAAAAGCTTTTTTGAAAGCGGCGCCTGCCCCAAATGGAACCGGGATCTGGATTTTTACCGGCGGTGTCTGGAACGGGCGGAACAAAACCGGATCCGGATGATCCGGATGACGGATCCCGAGTATCCCCAAAACCTGAAGGAGATCCACGATCCTCCCTGGGTCCTCTTTGCCCGGGGGAGGCTGCCGGAGGCGGAAATGCGCTGCTGTGCCATCGTCGGTTCCCGGAAAGCGACCCCCTACGGGCAGAAAATGGCCTTTGATTTTGGAAAGATCCTGGGAGAGAACGGTATTGGCGTCGTCAGCGGAATGGCCCTGGGGGCTGACGGACAGGCTCACCGGGGATGCCTGAAAGGGGGAGGTTATACGGCGGCGGTGCTGGGAAGCGGCGCAGACATCTGCACTCCCTCTTCCCACCGGAAGCTGATGGAGGATATCCTGGAAGGAGGCGGGTGCATCCTGTCGGAACAAATGCCGGGGACGCCGGGGCTTCCGGAAAACTACCCCCTTCGGAATCGGATCATCAGCGGCATCAGCGAAGCGGTGATCGTGGTGGAGGCGGACGAGCGAAGCGGCACCTCCATCACCGCCGGGATGGCGTTGGAACAGGGGAGGGATGTCCTGGCTCTTCCCGGGAATATCACCAGCATCATGAGCCGGGGGACCAACCGGTTGATCCGGGAGGGGGCGGTTCCGCTGATCAGTACGGAGAGCATCCTTCAGGAGCTGGGGATCGAGAAACGGACCGAACCGGGACCGCTGAAACTGCCGGCTATGGGAAAGGATGAGGAACTCCTGTACCGGACGATCCGGCAGATCGGCATGACCGGAGCCGATGAGCTGTGCTCGTTGACGGGGAAATCCCCCGGGGAGGTCGCCGGGCTGCTGACGGTGATGGAGATCAAGGGTCTGGTCCGAAAAAGCGGTGGAAAAATAATGATTGCAAAATAGTTCGGGAGGAGCTATACTAATCATTTAGGAATACACAGTTCCTTCAAACTACAGTATTGGAGTAAGAGAATGGCTAACGCAACAGCGAAAACAAAACCTAAAGGCAACGAGAAGACCCTCGTGATCGTGGAATCTCCGGCTAAGGCCAAATCCATCGGGAAGTTCCTGGGGAGCCGCTACAAGGTGGTGGCTTCGGTGGGACATGTCCGGGATCTGCCCAAGAGCACGCTGGGGATCGATGTGGATCACGGGTTTGAACCCAAATATATCACCATCAAAGGCAAAGGGCCTTTGATCAAAGAACTGAAGAAAGAAGCCAAGTCTGCGAAAAAAGTCATGCTGGCTACTGACCCGGACCGGGAAGGGGAGGCGATCTCCTGGCATCTGGCAAACATCCTGGGGATCGATGAATCCGATGTGTGCCGGATCGAATTTCACGAGATCACCAAAGACGCCATCAAAAACGCAGCGAAGCACCCCCGGACCATCAACAGGAACCTGGTGGACGCTCAGCAGGCCCGGAGAGTCCTGGACCGGCTGGTGGGCTATCAGATCAGCCCCCTTCTGTGGCGGAAGATCCGCTGGGGACTGTCCGCAGGAAGAGTCCAGTCTGCTGCTCTGAAGATCATCTGCGACAAGGAGCGGGAGATCCAGGCCTTCATACCGGAAGAATACTGGCCGGTGACGGCGGTATTCCACGGAGACAGCCGGGTGAGGACCTTTGAAGCCAGGTTGGCGGAAAGAGACGGGAAGAAGATCACTCTTCGAAGCAAAGAAGAAGCGGATCAGGTGCTGGAAGACCTGAAGAAGAACGGGTTTTCTGTGGCAGGGATCGAAAACAAGACCACGACCCGGAAGCCCCTGCCGCCTTTCACCACCAGTACCCTTCAGCAGGAAGCCTCTTCCAAGCTGGGGTTCCTGACCCGCCGGACGATGTTCACGGCCCAGCAGCTTTATGAGGGCATCGACATCAAAGGCGAGGGCACGGTCGGTCTGGTTTCCTATATCCGTACGGACTCGGTCAGAGTCTCGGAGGAAGCCCGGGCCATGGCGAAGGACTATATCCAAAAAGAATACGGACCGGAATATTACGCCGGCAATTACTTTAAAAACAGAAAGAAGGACGTCCAGGATGCGCATGAAGCGATCCGGCCCACTTCGGTGACCCGGACGCCGGACAGCATCAAAGACTCCCTCACGAAGGACCAGTACAACCTGTATAAGCTGATCTGGTGCCGTTTCGTGGCTTCCCAGATGGCGTCGGCAAAGTACGACGTACAGAATGTATCGATCCTGAACGGACGTTATACCTTCCGGGCCAGCGGCAACCGGATCCTGTTTGACGGGTTCCGGAAAGTCTACGATCTGAAAGATGACGGTGAGACCAAATTACCGGCCCTCACGGAAGGACAGTCCCTGAAGGAAAAGGATGTGAAGGCGGAGCAGAAGTTCACTCAGCCCCCCGCCCGATTCACCGAAGCTTCTCTGATCAAACACCTGGAGGAGCAGGACATCGGCCGGCCCAGTACCTACGCACCCATCGTCTCCACCCTCCTGGACCGGAAATACGTGCGTCGGGAGAAGAAGACCCTGATCCCCACGGAACTGGGCTTCACGGTGACGGAGTTGATGGAGACCTATTTCCAGAATATCGTGGACGCTGGATTCACGGCTCAGATGGAGGATAAACTGGATTCCATCGAGACCAGAGGGGATGACTGGAAGGAGATCATCGGAGAGTTTTACGGCCCCTTCCAGGAAGAACTGAAGGAAGCCGACCAAAGCATCGAAAAGATCGAGCTGAAAGAGGAGCCCACCGGAGAAGTCTGCGAGATCTGCGGGAAACCCATGGTGAAAAAATTCGGGCGTTTCGGGGAGTTCATCGCCTGCAGCGGATATCCGGATTGTAAAAACACCAAGCCCATCGTCCACAAGATCGGGGTCCCATGCCCGGTCTGCGGCAAGGACATCCTGGAACGGAAGAGCAAACGGGGGCGCATCTTTTACGGGTGCAGCGGCTTCCCGGAATGCAAATTCGTGGCCTGGTCCAAGCCCACCAACCGGAAGTGTCCGAAGTGCGGGGCGATGATGCTGGAGAAGAATCTGAAGACAGCGAAATATGTATGCTCCAACTCGGAGTGCGGATATAAAGAAAAGGAATAAAGAAAGAGATCCTGAAGAAAACGGAGGATGGATATGGAATTCAGAGGTACCACCATCTGCGCAGTACGGCGCAGCGAGAACGATGTGTGCATCGGCGGCGACGGGCAGGTCACCTTCGGTGAAACGACCATCATGAAACACAAGACCAAAAAAGTCCGGAAGATCTACAATAATACAGTGCTGACCGGATTTGCCGGATCTGTGTCCGATGCGATCACGCTGATCGAAAAATTTGAGAATAAGCTCCAGGAGCACGGCGGAAACCTGAGAAGAGCTGCCGTGGCACTGGCTCAGATGTGGCGCAGCGACCAGGGGATGCGGAACCTGGAGGCGCTTTTGCTGGCGGCGGATAAAGAGGGGATCCTGGTGATTTCCGGCAATGGTGAAGTCATCGAGCCGGATACCGACTGCATCGCCATCGGTTCCGGCGGGAATTATGCTTATGCAGCTGCCAAGGCTCTGGTGGAAAATACGGACCTTCCGGCGGAGGATATCGTGCGGAAGGCCCTGGAGATCGCTTCTTCCATCTGCGTCTATACCAATGACAACATTTCCGTTGAGAAACTGTAGGAGGTGTGAAGGATGAATCAGATGACACCGAAAGAAATCGTACGGGAACTGGATAAATACATCATCGGCCAGGACAAGGCCAAGAAATCCGTGGCCATCGCGCTGCGGAACCGGTATCGGAGAAGCCAGCTGCCGGAGGAGATCCGGGAAGAGATCACTCCGAAGAATATCCTGATGATGGGGCCTACCGGCGTCGGGAAGACCGAGATCGCCCGCCGGCTGGCAAAGCTGGTGGACGCGCCCTTTGTAAAGGTAGAGGCCACCAAGTTCACGGAAGTGGGCTATGTGGGCCGGGACGTGGACTCCATGATCCGGGATCTGGCGGAGGCTTCCGTCCGGATCACCAAGAATAAGATGCTGCAGGAAAAGTATGCCGTGGCGGAGGAACTGGCGGAGGAGAAGATCCTGGACGCTTTTATTCCCCCAAAAAAGAAGCCCGGAACCGGCGGCGGACTCAGAAACCCCTTTGACCTTTTTGGCGCCATGCAGCAAAATGCTCAGGCCCAGAAGACCACACAGCCGGCAGAGCCTCAGATGAGTGAGTCTGAGACGGAACTGGCCCGGGAACAGGTCCGCAAGCAGCTGAAGGAGGGCCTCCTGGAAGACCAGCTCATCGAGATCGAAGTGGAAGACAACTCCGCTCAGATGAATATGCTGGATGTGGGGGGCGGAATGGATATGAGCATTTCCCTGGGAAGCATTTTCGGGGATGCCATGCCGAAAAAGACCAAGAAAAAGAAAGTTTACGTGAAAGAAGCCCGGAAGATCCTGAAGGAACAGGAAGCCCAGAACCTCATCGACATGGACCGGGTGACTTCCGAGGCGATGGAAAATGCCGAACAGAACGGGATCGTCTTTATCGATGAGATCGATAAGATCGCTTCCAGCAGCGGATTCCGCAGCGGAGCGGATGTTTCCCGGGAAGGGGTGCAGCGGGATATCCTGCCCATCGTCGAAGGCAGTGTGGTGAATACCAAGTACGGTCCTCTGAAGACGGATCATATCCTCTTCATCGGCGCCGGTGCTTTCCATGTGTCGAAACCCACTGACCTGATCCCGGAACTGCAGGGACGTTTCCCCATCCGGGTAGAGCTGGAGAATCTGACTAAGGATGTTTTTGTTCAGATCCTGACCCAGACAGAAAACGCCATCGTAAAGCAGTACAAACTGCTTCTGGAGACGGAGGGAGTGAAGGTCACCTTCACCGACGAAGCCATCGATGCCATTGCGGAGACGGCGTTCCTGATGAATGAGCAGACCGAAAACATCGGTGCCAGACGGCTCCATACCGTCATGGAAAACCTGCTGGAGGACGTATCCTTCAACATTACCGAGCACGAGGGTGACGAACTGGTGATCGATGAAGCTTATGTGAAGGAAAGACTCAACGACTACAGCGGGATCAACGAAGTAGAAAAATATATCTTATAATACATGCCGCTAAAAGCGGCGGAACAGGAGTGAAAATAAAATGGAGCAGATGCTGGAGAAGATGAGAAAGCTCAATTGGCTCTTACAGAAAGGTGGCGAGGGGAACATCCCCTTTGATCAGCTGACGGAAATATTGAGCGATTTGATGTCCTCCAATGCGTATGTGATCACAGATAAAGGAAAGATCATCGGAGCATACTATTCCGATGCGAATGATGCGCCGGTACGGAAATACAATCAGCTGGGCGAGTCCTATGTGCTGCCGGAGACCAACGACCGGTTTATGGCACTGGACGAGACCCGGGCGAATATCACCGGGAAGGAAGCAGAGGAGATGTTCCCCTATGACGAGACTGCCTTCGGGAAATTCATGATGGTGGTCCCGGCCTACGGCGGCGGCCGGCGGCTGGGGACGGTGCTTTTCGCCCGGTACGATAAATATGAAACGGATGACGTGATCCTGGGAGAATACGGGGCCGTTGTCGTAGGGATCGACATCGACCGGCGGAGAAACCGGGAGACGGAACTGATGGTCCGGAAGCGCGCGATGGTGCAGTTGGCCATCAGTACCCTGACCTCGAATGAGATCATTGCCATGCAGGACGTTTTTGAACGGATGATCTCCGATGAGGGCCTGGTGGTGGAAAGCAAGGTGGTGGAACACACCGGCATTTCCAAGACCGTGGTCACCAGCGGGCTGAAGAAGCTGGAAGTGGCCGGCGTCATCGAATCCAAAGCCCTGGGGATGAAGGGCACCCACATCCGGGTGGTGAATGATGAACTCCGGACGGAACTGGGGAGGATCAAGTATTAAATGAGCGGAAAGCAGGGAGCCGGAAGCTGTAAGCTTCAAGCTTCAGGCTTCTTGCTAAAAATTCTTGACAACCCTGCCGGCGTGTTATATAATAATTCCCGCAGATAACAAAGAAGAAGTCATCCGCTTCTCACCTTGCGGCAGGGGTCGTTAAGGTTAATAAATGAAAATGATGTAGTTCATTTGATGGAGGCGGATATTTTTATCCGTTTTTTTCTTTATATTTGCTTTAATCAAATCAGGAGGTACAAGGTCATTAGTAAAGAAGTTCAAATCAACGAAGCGATTCGTGACAAAGAAGTCAGACTCATCGATTCTGACGGAACGATGCTGGGGATCATGAGCAGCAGAGACGCTCAGAAGATCGCCGATGAGAAGAAGTTGGACCTGGTGAAGATCTCGCCTAATGCAAATCCGCCGGTATGCAAGATCCTGGACTATGGGAAGTATCGGTACGAACTGCAGAAGAGAGAGAAGGAAGCCAAGAAAAAACAGAAGACCATGGAAGTCAAAGAAGTACGGCTGAGCCCTTACATCGAAAGTCACGATCTGGGCGTGAAGGCCAAGAACGCTTCCAAATTCCTGTCTGCCGGCGACAAGGTCAAGGTGAGCATCCGTTTCCGCGGCCGGGAACGGGATTTCACACAAACCGGGATCGATGTAATGAACAGCATGCTGGATATCCTGGGTGACATCTGCACGGTGGAAAAGAAGCCGACCATGGAAGGCAGACACATGATAATGATTTTGGCCCCAAAAAATAACTAGTATCATCGAGAGGAGGGCACTACGATGCCAAAAATGAAGTCCCACAGAGGCGCTGCAAAGAGATTCAGAGTAACAAAAAGCGGTAAGGTTAAGACCAATAAGCCATATAAGAGCCATATCCTGACCAAGAAGGATGCAAAGAGAAAAAGAGGTCTGAGAAAGGCCGGTTATGTTGCACCGACAGTGGAAAAGAAGATCAAGGACATGATTTTAGGTTAGTATCAGGAGGTTTGTAAAATGGCAAGAGTAAAAGGCGCGGTAAACGCAAAGAAAAAGCATAAGAAAGTATTAAAATTAGCAAAAGGCTTCTATGGCCAGAAGAGCAGAGCATTCAGAGCAGCAAATCCGGCTGTGATGAGATCTTTAAGAAGTGCATACATCGGCAGAAAGCTGAAGAAGAGACAGTACAGACAGCTGTGGATCACCAGAATCAACGCAGCTGCCAGAATGAACGGCATCTCCTACAGCAAGATGATGAACGGCCTGAAGAAGGGCGGCATCGAAATCAACAGAAAGATGCTGGCTGACATGGCAGTTTATGATGCAGAAGGCTTCAAGGCTTTAGCAGAGATCGCAAAAGCCAACGCGTAAATCAATACGGAAAACAAACCCCTGCGGACCAACGGACCGTCAGGGGTTATTTCATTTCGGCTTCGAGCTCCCAGCT
>CADBSL010000034.1 GCA_902797345.1 uncultured Eubacteriales bacterium | reverse complement strand
CTTCTCATGTTTTCTCCTTTCCCATGACCCCAAAAAATACAAAAGCCGAGGGCTTTTCGTAAACCCTCAGCATTTCTTCTATCTTCTATTTCCTATCTCCCATCTCTCACTCCGCGATGGCTCTGTGTCCCAGGCCGATGACCACCTCGTTCAAGTGCAGCAGCCCGGCGCTCATGAAGATGCACACGGAAAGGTGCTCCCCGCCCCGGCAGATCCCGATCTTCCCGCCTCCGTTCAGACCGTTGACCCGGGAAGAGATCTGCATGATGGCGTCCTTGGCGGCTCCGGCGATGGCGCCGTCGTGGATGTGGTTTTCTTCTGTGATGTGGCACTTCCGGGAGGCGATGATGGCCCGTTCGATGACCACGTGGATGGTCTCGCTGATGTTGCCGCCCACGTCGACCGCTGCGGCCCGAAGTCCCCGCTCGCCGAGTCTGGCGATGAGATTTTCTTCTGATTGTCTGGAACCGGTCAGGGCGACCTGGATGGCTGCTCTGGCGACATCGATACTTCCGTACATTAAAATCTCTCCATTCCTAGGCGAATTTCTTCGCTTTTTCTTACTTTTTTGTTACTGTTATATTATATTATACACGGTTTTAGAAAAAAGAATAGCCAAAAATTCTAAATATGGTATAATCGTAAGATAGGGACTTATGATACAATCGCATTTTATGCAGTTTTATACATTATGACTCGACTGAAGAAACAAATGGAGGTAGTACATTGTCTGACAATATCCATGATGGCATGAATCCTTCCGAAAACATCAGTAATACCCCGGACTCCAACGCCGGGAAGCCTTCGGGTTCCGATGCGCCTGTGAAAAAGCAGCTGCACAAGAAATCCACCGCTTCCAACCAGGGCGGGTACGATTCCATCTATTACAAAGATGATGCCGGAAAGGGCAATGCTGAGCAGCATAAAAAGCCAAAACGCCGTCCTCGGCCCGAACAGGGCGACGGGACTCCCGCGAGAAAAAAACGCAAGCCCTCGGATAAAGCCCGGCGGCCGGAAGGAGCCCGCAGAAAACCGGCTCCCGACGGGACCCGGAAGGCAGCCGCTGCCGGAACTGCAGCCGGAGCCGCCCGGACTGCCGACGGTACGGTGAAGAAACGCCGCCCGAGACCGGAACAAAGTGCCGAAGCAAACGGTCCTCGTTCCGCCAAGCAGAAAGCGGCTAAGCCGGAAAAGAAAAAACGCTTCCGCAGGGAAAAACCCGCCGCTGCAGCAGCCACCACCGCTGCCGGGGCGACTGCGGCCGGAGCAGCAGCCGCTGCAACAGGCCCCCGCAGTGCGAAGAATGCCGGAAAGAAACCGATCCGGCAGGGAAGCGGTCCGAGAAAGAGAAAACGCAGAAGCAAGAAGATCACCTTCTTCAAGGCCGTGAAGATCACCTTACTGACGATCCTTCTGGCAGCCATCGTGGCCGCCGTGGCCGGAGCGATCTCCGTAGCGTTCATCATCAACAACGCCGATGAGATCGACCCCAACAGCATCTACACCATGCTGGCGGAAAACTCCGTGATCTACGACGGGAACGGAGATCAGATCGAAAAGGTCATGGCCGACGAGATGCGTACCAACCTCAATTACGAGGATATGCCGGAGGATCTGGTGAATGCCTTCGTGGCCATCGAAGACAAGACCTTCTGGAAGCATAAGGGCTTCAACTTCGTTCGAATAGCCGGCGCCCTGTGGGAGAGTCTGCGAAACGGGGATAATATCTCCGGTACCAGTACCATCACCCAGCAGCTGGCCCGTAACGTATTCCTGCCGGAATCCAAGAGCGACCGAACGATGGTCCGTAAGATCACAGAAGCCTATTATACCGTGATCCTGGAACACAGCCTGACCAAGGAACAGATCGTCGAGGCCTACCTGAACACCATTTACCTGGGCTTTAATGCCTATGGTGTGGAGGCAGCGGCCCAGACCTACTTCAATAAATCGGTGGGCGATCTGAACCTGGCGGAATGCACCGCCCTGGCGACGATCCCGAAGAACCCCAGCGCCTACGCGCTGATCAAACGATATCAGGCCGATGCCATCGATCCGGAGAATTCGGATGTGATCGGGATGCAGGATGAATACATCCTGGTCTACAACAGCTCCTTCAAGGATCGGCAGAAATGGGTCGTGAACTTCATGTTGGAAGACGGCTACATCACACAGGAGGAAGCCGACGCAGCCATCGCTTACGACCTGAGGGATTCCCTGCGGCCGCCGGAGAACATGTCCGAGACCAAGGCCCTCTCCACGTACTTCACCGACTATGCGAAGGATGAAGTGGTCGAGATCCTGCAGGAAGAACTGGGACTCTCCGCCACCGAAGCGAAGAACCGGCTCTATACCGGAGGGTTGTCCATCTACACCACACTGGATACCGGCATGCAGGCCATCGTGGAAGATGCCTACACCCAGAACGGCAACTTCCCGGGCGTCAGCTGGTCCCGGAAGGATGCTGCCGGCAACATCATCAACAGAAGCCGTCAGATCATGCTGTTCAACCAGTCCAACTTCTTCAATGAAGATGGCAGCGTGACGCTGGATGAAGACGAGTTCTCCTACGACTCCAACGGCAACCTGTATCTGTACAGAGACCACAAGCTTGCCTTCAGCGTTTCCAAGGACAGCAACGGCAATCAGACGGATATCGGCATCAGCCTCCGTCCGATGTACCTGTATAAAGAAAACCGGATGTACATCACAGCCGGCGGCACCGTCTACGGTGTAGACCCGGCTTACAAGGTAATGGATTCCCAGCGGAACCTGATCATCATGCACGAGTTCCTGGAAAAGAATCCGAACCTGTTCGCATACAACATGGAGACCGGCAAGATCACCATCTCCCCGGATTACTTCAAGCTGATCCCCGAATCCCAGCAGCCTCAGAGCGCGATGGTCATCATCGAGCAGTCCACCGGTCAGATCAAGGCCATGGTAGGCGGCCGGAATATCGAAGGCAGCAAGCTCTACAACCGGGCGGATTCCCCGAGACAGCCGGGATCCTCCATCAAACCGCTGGCGGTCTACACACCGGCCATCATCAAAGGCTACACCGGCTCCACCATCACACCAGATACGCCGAACAAGGTGGGCGGCAGAGAATGGCCGAAGAACGCGGGCGGCGGCTATAAGGGCAACATTACGATGAGAAGCGCGGTCATGGGCTCCGTCAACGTCGTTGCGGTCCGTACCCTGGAAGCGGTAGGGATCGAGACCAGTTACGAGTTCCTGCAGAAGCTGGGCATCACCACTCTGGTGGACCCGAATGACAAGAGTCTGGCGGCTCTGGGTCTGGGCGGTCTGACAAGAGGTCTGAAGCCCATCGAAAGCGCCGGCGCTTACGCCACCATCGCCAACGGCGGTATTTACAAGAAACCGACCACGATCGCCAAGATCTTAGACAGAAACGGCGATGTGATCTATGAATGCGATCCGGACAGAGGCACCAGAGTCATCGACGACGGTTCCGCCTTCCTGATGACGGATATCCTCCGGTCTGCTGTATCCGGCGGTACCGGTTCCAGAGCCCGGATCTACGGAAACAACTCCACCATCCCGGTTGCCGGTAAGACCGGTACCACATCCAGCAACTACGACGCCTGGTTCTGCGGATTCACTCCGTATTACACAGCGGCAGTCTGGATCGGGAACGACTATAATATCCAGTTGACCAATGGTTCCGGTGCGGCGGCTGCTCTTTGGAGCAACGTCATGAGACAGGTCCACAGCGGTCTGGAGGCCAAGTCCTTCGAACCTCCGGAAAGTGTCTACAGATCCGGTTCCGAATGGTATGTCAAGGGACGTACCCGGATCGCCGGTAAGCCGGACTACTCCTATCAGGCACAGCTGGATGCGAAGAAAAAACAGCAGCAGCAGCAACAACAGCAGCAGCAGCAACAGCAACAACAGCAGCAACAGCAGCAGGCTACCGGGACCACCGGCAACTAAGCCAAGACGCACAAAACCCCCGAGCGAATCACTCGCCCGGGGGTCTTTTTATTCCCATCTCCCTCTCCGTCACCGCCTTCGGCGGTGCCACCTCCCCCCAGCGGGGGGAGGCAAGAAAAGACCTTGGCTCTCCCCTCTGGGGACGCTGAGTGACCCGAAATCTTTGATTTCGATGTCAATCGCGTGCTGTGGCTGAGCTGTCTGCGCAGCAGACTGAGAGGGGTCCTACTCTGGGAAAATCGTATACTCTTCCATCGTTTCAAACGCACTGTCGATCAGCGCCTCCACGTCCAGATGGCTCTCCGACAGGAGGATGCTCTCCAGCTTCGGCTTCGTGGAGGGGTGCTTCGGCAGGAAGACCGTGCAGCAGTCCTCGTAAGGCTGGATGGAGATCTCGAAGGTGCCGATCTTCTGAGCGATGGCCATGATGTCCACCTTGTCCATGGCGATCAGCGGCCGCATCACCGGCATCTGCACGGCGTTGTCCGTCACCACCAGCCCCTGGACGGTCTGGCTGGCCACCTGGCCCACGTTCTCGCCGGTGATCAGCACATCCGCCTTCACATCCTGTGCCAGACGCTCGGCGATCTTCATCATGAAGCGCCGGGAAAGGATCGTCATCTGTTCTTCCGGACAATGTTCATTGATGGCCTGTTGGATCTCCAGAAGGTTGATGCAGTGGACCTTGATCCGCCCGCAGTACCCTGCCAGCACCTTCACCAGGTCCAGCACCTTTTCCTTGGCCCGGTCGCTGGTAAAGGGGTAGGAATGGAAGTGGATGGCTTCGATGTTCATCCCTCTCTTGGCCATCATCCAGGAAGCCACCGGGCTGTCGATGCCGCCGGATAAGAGCACCAGGCCCTTCCCGTTGGTCCCCAGAGGCAGTCCTCCGAAGCCTTCCAGTTTATCGTGATAAATGTAGGTCTTGTCCCGCCGGACGTCCATGAACAACAGGCAGTCCGGGGTGTGGACATTGACTCTCAACGGGTAGTTCGGGTCGTCGTTGCAGGCCTTGAGGATGCTGCCGCCGGCCTTCCGGGCGATCTCCGGGGAAATGATGGGGAACTGCTTGTTGCTGCGCTTCGCCTCCACCTTGAAGGTGTAGATCTTCTGCTGCTCCCGGAGTTCCTTCATGTATTCCGCCGCCGCCGGAAAGATCGTTTCCGGGTCGGATTCCACTTCCGCCGCGATGCTGACGGTGGAGACGCCGAAGACCCGGGCCACTTCCTGGGCCATTTCCTTCAGTCTCTCCGGCGCATCCGTCCGGGCGAAAACCACGCCCTCGTAACGCCACACGTGGGCGCCGGGGAAGTCCTTGACCGCTTTTTTGATCCGTTCCATCAGCACCCGCTCGAAATAGGGTTTGTTCATTCCCTTCAGGGCGATTTCCCCGTATTTGATGATCAGTACTTTATCCATACTCTTCCTGTCTCCTATCTCCCATCTTCTATCTCTTTCTCGTGATCTTTCGGATCGAAGCCACGGACTTTTTCAGGCAGTCCAGCACCGCATCCATCTCTTCCTTCGTGTTGTCTGCGGAGAAGCTGAAGCG
>CADBSL010000033.1 GCA_902797345.1 uncultured Eubacteriales bacterium | reverse complement strand
CATTCCGTGGACGTAGGCCCCCAGGACGGCGCTGTGTTCTGCCGTCAGGCCTGCTGCCAGGAAGGCGCCGATGACACCGGTGAGGACATCGCCGCTGCCGGCGGTAGCCATCCCCGGGTTCCCGGTGGGAATCAGCCAGGTCCGGGCTTCTTCCCCGGAGCCCTGGATCAGGGTCCCCGCTCCCTTCAACAGGAGCACCGCCAGGAAGGCTTTTGTGAACTCCGTCACCGTCTTCAACCGGTCCCGGTTCACCTCTTCCGGAGTCCTTCCCATCAGCCGCCCCATCTCTCCGGGGTGGGGGGTCAGCACCAGTGGCGCTTTCCGTCCTTTCACCATCTCCGGGTCCTTCGCCGCCAGGTTGATCCCGTCGGCATCCAGAACGATGGGCTTTTCTATTCCTTTTAACAGCTTCCGCACCAGCTCCGCCGTTTCCGGGGCTTTCCCCAGTCCCGGCCCTACGGCCAGAGCGTCATACTGCTTCATTTCTTCTTCGATTCCCCGGAAACTCTCCTCCGGATCGTTTCCCAGGATCAGCGTCGTGGCCTCCGGCACCGCCGTCTGCAGCACCTGCACCACTTCCCAGGGAGCCGCCACTTTTACCAGCCCGGCGCCGCTTCGGTAAGCGGCCTTTGCCGCCAGCACCGCCGCACCGGCCATGCCTTTGCTCCCCGCCAGGATCAACAACTTCCCGGCGCTGCCTTTGTTCATGTCCGGCCGCCGCTCCGGCAGGAGCGCTGCAGCGTCTTGCGGGTCCATCCGGTACAGGACCCCTTCATCCTGTTCGCAGAGCTCCCGGGAAAGGCCGATGTCCTCCACGTGGACGATCCCGGCCCGGCTCCGGCCCGGCTCTGCCGCGCAGCCGAATTTATTCATCTGGAAGGTCACGGTCTGGTCCGCCCTCACGGCGGTGCCGTAGACCCTTCCGTCATCCGCACCCACCCCCGAAGGGATGTCCACCGCCACGATGACGGCGTGAGGCGCGGCCTCGTTGATCTCTTCAATGACTTCCTTCGCCGTGCCGCCCACTTCCCGGTCGATGCCGGTGCCTAAAATGGCGTCGACGATGAGTTCTGCCTGCCGGCAGTCCCGCCGGAAGTCCTCCATGACCCCTTCTTCCTTCAGACACCGGACCTCTCCCCGAAGGGCGATCCACCGGTTGAAGTTCAGAAGAGCGTCTCCTTTTAATTTTGCCGGATCCGCCGTGGAGTAGACCCTCGGCTCGATCCCCTGCTGTTTCAACAGCCGGGCCGCCACGTACCCGTCGCCGCCGTTGTTGCCGGCTCCGGCCACGATCAGACAGCGGGTCAGGCTGTTCTCTTCGATGATCTCCAGAAGGTGCCGGGTCAATCCCTCTCCGGCCCGTTCCATCAATACGTCGCCGGGCACGATGCCGTTTTGTATGGTGAAAGCGTCGATGGCCCGCATCCGGGTCCCGGTCGCGATTCTTTCCATTCTCTGTCCTCCCCTTTTATACCGCCAGTCCGATGATCATCGTGGCCAGCGTGAAGTATACGATCACCGAAACCATATCGGTGATGGATGAGATCATGGGCGTCGCCATCAACGCCGGGTCGATGCCCAGCCGCTTCGCCGCCATCGGGAGAAGTCCCCCCAGCAGCTTGGCGAACATGACGATGATGAAAATGCCCAGCGCCACCGTCAATGCCACCAGAAAGGTCTCCCGGTCGATGACGATGATTTTGATGAAATTGAGTACACTCAATATCAGCCCTACGGAGAAACTGATCCTCATTTCCTTCCACAGGACCTTCGCCGCATCCCGCAGTTCGATCTCTCCCACCGCCATACCGCGGATCACCAGCGACGCGGACTGAGTCCCGGCGTTGCCCCCGGTACCGTTGAGCAATGGGATATAGGCGACCAGCGCGATGACCTGACTCATCAGGTCTTCGAAATGGGCGATGATGCCGCCGGTGATCATCAGCGAGATCGTCATCACGCACAGCCAGGGCAGCCGGCTCTTGACGTGCTGGAACACCGGGATATCCAAATATTCTCTGCCGGATCCGTCCAGGACGCCGGCCATTCTTTCAAAGTCTTCCGTGGTCTCTTCTTCGATAACGTCCATGATATCGTCGAAGGTGATGATCCCCACCAGCCGGTTTTCCTTATCGACGACCGGCAGCGCCAGAAAGTCGTATTTCTTGAACATCTGGGCGACCTCTTCCTGGTCGTCCATCACGTTGACGCAGATAAAGTCCTCATGCATCACGTCCTGGATCAGCTCGTAGCCCTCGCTGACCACCAGGGTCCTCAAAGATACGATCCCTTCCAGGTGACGCTCGTTATCCATGACGTAGCAGGTGTAGATCGTTTCCTGATCCATTCCGTGGATCTTGATGAAGGACAGGGCGTCCCGCACCTTCATTTCTTTCTTCAGCCCGATGTAGTCGATGGTCATCAGGCTCCCGGCGGAGGATTCCGGGTAGTTCAGGAACTGGTTGATGAGCTTTCGGGTCTCTTTGTCCGTCCGCATCAAAATCCGGTCCACCACGTTGGCCGGCAGTTCCTCCATCACGTCGATCATGTCGTCGAAGGACATTTCCTCCATGATGTTCTGCACTTCTTTCACAGTGATCCCGCCCACGATGTCCATTTGACAATCGGTGGAAAGGTAGGAGAACACCGAAGCGGAAACATCCTTCGGCAGCATCCGGAACAGGATCACGGCCTTTTCCGTGTCGATATTGTCGTTGACTTCCTCCACGATCTCCGCAATGTCAGCTTCATTGTTTTCAAGGAGTTCCTCCCGGACCAGAGCATATTTCTTTTCTTCGATCAGGGCAAAAACAGTTTCCAGGGTCTTTTCCAATTCCATAGGGGTCCTCCTTTCCGTGGTGGTCACTGAACTTTCACTTATTCGCTACCCTTCATTATATTAAATTAGGGGGGATTTATCAATAGGGAGATGGGCATAAAAAAGGGACCGCCGAAGCGATCCCTAATTTAATTATGTAAAGATTGAAATGGGTTTCGATTAAACAATACCCTGTGCCATCATAGCATTTGCAACCTTTAAGAAACCAGCGATGTTTGCGCCTGCAACGTAGTTGCCAGCCATGCCGTATTCTTCAGCAGCTTCTTTACATTCTTTGAAAATGTTGACCATGATGCCATACAGCTTCTGATCTACTTCTTCGAAGGACCAGTAGATTCTCTGGCTGTTCTGAGCCATTTCCAGGCAGGATGTAGCAACGCCACCAGCGTTAGCAGCCTTAGCCGGACCTACGATAACGCCATTGTCCTGTAAGAACTTCAGAGCGTCGTTTGTTGTCGGCATGTTAGCGCCTTCGCATACGAACTTTGTACCGTTTGTTACAATCTTCTGAGCGTCTTCGAGGTGGATTTCATTCTGTGTTGCGCACGGAATAACTACGTCAACCTTAACGCCCCAAGGTTTTTCTTTCGGGAAGAATTTAGCGCCCGGGAACTTGTCAGCATAAGGTGCGCAGATGTTCTTGCCGCTGCCTCTTAATTCGAGCAGGTAGTCGATCTTTTCGCCGCTTACGCCATCTTCGTCGTAGATGTAGCCGTCAGGACCGGAGATTGTAACAACCTTTGCGCCCAGTTCTGTAGCCTTTGTTACTGTACCCCAGGATACGTTACCGAAACCGGAAACAGCAACTGTCTTGCCCTTCAGTGTTTCGCCGTGAGCCTTCAGCATTTCTTCTGTGAAGTATACGATACCGAAACCTGTAGCTTCTGTTCTAGCTAAGGAACCACCCCAGCCTACACCTTTACCGGTGAGAACGCCTTCGTATCTGTCAACGATCTTCTTGTACTGACCGAACAGGTAACCGATTTCTCTTCCGCCAACGCCGATGTCACCAGCCGGAACGTCTGTGTCAGCGCCGATGTGTCTGTACAGTTCTGTCATGAAGCTCTGGCAGAATCTCATGATTTCGCCGTCGGATTTGCCGTTCGGATCGAAGTCGGAACCGCCCTTACCACCGCCGATAGGCAGAGTTGTCAGAGCGTTCTTGAAGATCTGTTCGAAACCTAAGAACTTGATGATGGAAAGGTTTACGGAGCTATGGAATCTCAGGCCGCCTTTGTATGGTCCGAGGCAGGAGTTGAACTGTACTCTGAAGCCTCTGTTAACCTGTACTTCACCATTGTCGTCAACCCAAGGAACTCTGAACATAACCTGTCTTTCAGGCTCGATCAGTCTTTCGATGATCTTTGCTTCTACCCATTCAGGGTGTTTTTCCAGAACCGGTTCCAGAGTTGTAACAACTTCTTCTACT
>CADBSL010000032.1 GCA_902797345.1 uncultured Eubacteriales bacterium | reverse complement strand
GCCTTCTCCATCGGCGCCCGGATCGAACACCCCCAGAAAGAGATCGACGAAAGCCAGTACGGCGACCCGGAAGCGGCGGAGGTGCTGGGTGCCGCCGATTACCGGTTGAATCATCACTGCAAAGACGGCCGGGGTGTCTATACCTTCTGCATGTGTCCCGGCGGCTACGTGGTGGCTTCCGCTTCGGAAGAGGGCGGCGTTGTCACCAACGGCATGAGCTACCATGGACGGAACGGGAAGAATGCCAACAGCGCTCTTCTGGTAGGGGTGGAGCCCTCGGATTTTGATTCCGATGATCCCCTGGCGGGAGTGGAATTCCAGCGGAAGTGGGAACAGGCGGCCTTTGAAGCCGGCGGCGGGAACTACTGCGCTCCGGCCCAGCAGGTGGGAGACTTCCTGAAGGGCGTGCCCTCGGAAGGTCCCGGAAGCGTAGAGCCCACCTACCGGCCCGGCGTGAAATGGACGGACATTTCCCGGTGCCTGCCGGACTTTGCGGCGGAAGCCCTGCGGGAAGCTTTGCCGGAACTGGGGAAGAGGGTGAAAGGTTTTGACCGGCCTGACGCCGTGCTCACGGCGGTGGAATCCCGGAGCTCCTCACCGGTCCGGATCCTGAGAGGGGAAGACCTCCAGACCCGGATCCGGGGCATCTACCCCGCCGGAGAAGGCGCCGGCTATGCCGGAGGCATCCTCTCGGCTGCAGTGGACGGCATCCGCGTTGCGGAGAAGATTGTTAAAGAGTTTGAAGCTTGAAGCTGGGAGCCGGGAAAGATCCTTCGCTCCGCTCAGGATGACATTATAATGAGGGACTGCAAGGGGATTACGCCCGGAATCTGCAGTCCCGACGAAAACAGGAGGGTGAAGACTTGCGATTTTACATTCTGCGCCACCCGGAGACCGTCGCCAACGAACGGTCCCTGATCTATGGGTGGGAGAATTACGAATATACGAAAAAAGGGGAGGAAATGTTCCGGGAGATCCAAAAGCGTATGGACGCCTACCGGTTCGACCGGATCTACACCAGTCCCCTGGGACGGGCGCGGAAGCTGGCGGAAGCCATCGGAGCGCGTCGGAGGAAAGATGTTATCGTGGAAGAACGATTGAAAGAAATGCACTACGGCATCCTGGAGGGGATGCCCTACCCGGAAGCCCTGCAGAAGTACCCCCGAGTCCTGGACCGGCTCTTCGGGGACCTGGAACACTTCACTGTACCGGAAGGGGAGAGCATCGACCACGTCACCGCCCGGGTAGGCGAATTCCTGGACGAGATCAAGGAAGAGGAAGGAGCGGTCCTCTTGGTCACCCACTCCATGCTGACCCACACCGCCCTGTCCTGTCTGCTGGATATCCCCAGAAATGACATGTGGCACTTCAAGATCGATCCCTGCATGCTGATCCGGGTGGACTACCACGATGGCTACGGGGTGCTGAAATTCATGATTCCCTTTGAAGAGACCGACGGCACGTATATCGTGAATATAGATGGGAGATAGCAGCGGGGAGCAAGGAGCTTCAAGCTTCCAGCTTATAATTAAGAAATTCCTAAGAATTCCCCCGGGGATTTATTAAGATTCCCCCTATATACTAAAACCAACCTCAGAAACTACGAAAGGAACAGGACATGAATATTCTCATCTGCGATGATGACAAGGAAATCGTTCGGGCGATCGAGATCTACCTGAAAAACGAAGGGTACCAGACCTTTGCGGCCTACGACGGGCTGCAGGCTCTGGAGATCCTGGAGAAGGAGCCGGTGCACCTGGTGATCATGGACATCATGATGCCCGGATTGGACGGGTTGTCCGCCACGGAGCAGATCCGCCGGACCCGGAACGTCCCCATCATCCTGCTGTCCGCCAAGTCGGAGGACTACGACAAGATCCGGGGATTGAACCTGGGGGCCGACGATTATGTCACGAAACCCTTCAGCCCCATGGAACTGGTGGCCCGGGTGCGGTCCCAACTGCGGCGGTTCACGGATCTGGGCAGCATGGCCCAGCCCCGGGAAGGACACCAATACCGCACCGGCGGGCTGTTTCTGGACGATGATGAGAAGAAGGTCACCGTGGATGGTGAAGAAGTGATCCTGACACCGAAGGAATATGGGATCCTGGCTTTTCTCATGAAGAATGCCGGGAAAGTCTTTTCCATCGAGCAGATCTACGAACAGGTCTGGGACGAGCCGGCCTTCAATCCGGAGAATACCGTAGCGGTGCACATCCGCCACATCCGGGAGAAGATCGAGATCGACCCGAAGGATCCGCGGTACCTGAAAGTGGTCTGGGGGACCGGATACAAGATCGAGAAGATCCGGGAACGTTGATTAGGGAGCCTACACCGGGCTGCAGAAGGCGACAATAGCTTCCCCGCCGGAATCGGCGCCTCAAATGGGGCTAGATCGCCTTGAATGGACTCACTTCTACGAGCGCCTTTCCTCTGGGGAACTATTGTCCGCCTGGAGGCAGCCCTCTTGGAAAAACCTGCAATAATCGTTCCCGGAACAAGGGGGTAATCAAATGGAATATGAACAGAATGAACGGTATGATCTGGATCTGAATGGCGGGTTCGAGGTGGACCCGGGGACCGGAAGGCAGATCCTGAGGCGGGGAAAGAACCCGGCCTGGGGATTCTCCAGCATCTTGGCGGTGATCTCGGCGGTGCTGCTGTCTCTGGTGTTGATATTGGGAAATGAGATCTACAGCCTGGGGCGTGCGGAAAGCAGCCTGATCAACAAAGCTGCCCTGGGGAGCTATTCGAACACCCTTTGGATCGCCGGCATCGGTCTGGGGATCGTGCTGGTGAGCGCATTGATCGTGTCGGTTTGGAAATGCGGGGAAAAATATGAGGACGGCAGTGTTCGGATGACCCGGTTCGACCGGATCTTCGCGGACGTGCTGGCGGCGGCGGGCTGCGTGCTTGTGGCTGTTTTCGTGCCGGCCGTTATCCTTCTGCAGAGCTGGATGATGCGGGTGGTCGTGGAAGGGAAGATCCTGCCGGAGATCGCCAAAGTGGAAGGCGCCAGGACCCTGTCGGGGCTGTTGGAACTGTCCAATAGCTACTACGGTTACATTTCCGTACACATGAGCACTCACTGGGTGATGTTGTTCCTGGGCGTCCTGTTGGCGGCTGCAGGATTCTCGGCGGAACTGCTGATCCTGCAGGCATTGGCCAAGCAGGTGAAAAACAGGATCGTCTTTAAAAACACCCTGATCTGGTTCGTCATCAGCCATGTGTACCGCGGGATCTCGGGCTTCGTCAAAAAGACGGACATGAACACCAAGTGGGTGGTGCTGGCCCTGATCATCGGTGCTCTGGTCAGCGCAACCTGGGTCGGCCTGATCGCCGTGGTCGCCTTGATCATCTGGAAGGTGCCGGGCTTCATGAAGAAATACGAAGAAGTCAAGAAAGGCATCCACGAGCTGAAGGAAGGGAACGCGGAGTACCAGATCCCCCTGGAGGGCGACGGGGAAATGGAACGGTTGGCAGCGGAGGTCAATGAGATCGCCGGGAGCCGGCAGTTGGCCGTGGAGAAGGAACTCAAGTCTCAGCGGATGAAGACGGACCTGATCTCCAACGTGTCCCACGACCTGAAGACGCCGCTGACCTCCATGGTCACCTATGTAGACCTGCTGAAAAAAGAAGGTCTGGACAGCGAGAATGCGCCGGAATACCTGCGGATCCTGTCGGAAAAGACGGACCGGCTCCAGAAACTCAGCGTGGACCTGTTCGAAGCGGCCAAGGCCTCCAGCGGCGATATCCCGGTGGAACTCACCCGGGTGGACGCGGCGGAGATCGTGAACCAGGCCCTGGCGGAACTGGACGAGAACCTTCGGGCCTCCCGCATCCAGGCGATCCTGACGAAGCGCACCGAAGACACCGCTGTTATGGCGGATGGGCGGCTCCTGTGGAGGGTACTGGAAAACGTCCTGACCAATGTGGCGAAATACGCCCAGCCGGACAGCCGGGCTTATGTGGATCTTTCGGAGGATCGGGACCGGGTGGTGATCGAAGTGAAGAACGTCTCCAGGGATCCCCTGAACATCGACCCGGACGAGCTTATGGAACGGTTCAAGCGGGGGGACGATTCCCGCACCACGGAAGGCAGCGGCCTGGGGTTGGCCATCGCCAACGATCTGACCCGGCTCATGGGCGGCCGCTTCCAGATCCGCATCGACGGCGACCTCTTCAAAGCCGTGATCGAACTGGAAAAAGCATAAAGGAACAGAACGAAGAAGGGCGGACTTCCCGAAGAAGTCCGCCCATTTTTTTGATGGGAGAGATAAAAGGTCCTTGATGAGAGTTTCGATAGTGGACGAAAACCGTAAAATCCTGGATTTAATCCCCCGTGGTGCCTCCGAAGAACCTCAAGAAAGTGGACGAAAACCGCAAAAGCCTGGATTTAATCCCATGTGGAGCCCCCGCGGAACCTCGAGAGAGTGGATGAGAATCGCAAAAGCCTGGATTTAGTCCCCTGTGGCGACCCCGAAGAACCTCGAGAAAGTGGATGAG
>CADBSL010000031.1 GCA_902797345.1 uncultured Eubacteriales bacterium | reverse complement strand
TTTCTCGTCTTGGGAACGATGGCCCGGGGCACCTGGGGTTCATATTCGCAGGTCCCGGCCTGGGCGTTCTTCAGGATGTCCACCAGCACCGGGCCCGGACGGCCTTCCTGTGCGATGTAGAAGGCCTCCCGCAGGGTCTTTGCGATGTCCTTCTGGTCCTTGACGATGAAACTGTATTTGGTGATGGGGAACGAAGCCCCGTAGATGTCGATTTCCTGGAACGCATCGGTCCCCAGCAGATTAATGTTTACGTTGCCGGTGATGGCGACCATGGGAATGGAGTCCATATAGGCCGTGGCCAGGCCGGTCACCAGGTTGGTGGCGCCGGGACCGGAGGTGGCGAAGCAAACGCCGGGCTTTCCGGTAGACCGGGCGTACCCGTCTGCTGCATGGGCCGCATGCTGTTCATGGGCTGCTAAAACGTGGGTGATCTTGTCAGAGTACTCGTACAGCGCATCGTAGAGGTCGATGACTGTCCCGCCCGGATATCCGAAGACGGTGTCCACACCCTGTTCGATCAGACATTCCATTACGATTTGTGCACCTGTTTTGATCATAATGTTTGTCTCCTTTCTTTTTATTATATGAATTATTTGTTATCAATTGTTCTCGCCTCTCCAGCGTGAGGTCTTCCGTGGCTGCCGCTTCCCTTCCTCGCCTCTCCCCTCCGGGGGTGCTGGGTTTACCGAGGAGTGCCTCCCATTCCTTGGCTCTCTCTTCTAAAGAAAAGCCTCCAGGAGCTGTCGCCTTCCCTTCCTTGCCTCTCCCCTCCGGGGAGAGGTGGCGCCGCCGAAAGCGGTGTCGGAGAGGGGCTACGTATAAAAAAACCCGTCTCTGCTATAAGAGACGGGTTATCCGCGGTACCACTCTTTTTGATGTATCGTAATGATACATCCGCCTTCATCGATATCTATCAATATCTATCTCTGTAACGGGAGATCCCGCCGAAGTCTACTGAGGCCAAAGCCCGTTTGGTCCGGAGGCTCGAAGATCAGCCATCTGACCATCCCCGCTGCCTCACACCAACCGGCAGCTCTCTGCAGAGGACCTGGGTCAAACTTCTTCCTGTCATCGCCAATTTCTATATTCACTGTTTTTCTATTTTACACATTTTAACTGGTATTGTCAAGCTTTTTACCGAAAGCTTTTCGCTAAAAATTCCCTATTTTAGTGTTTCCAAGTGTTTGGTTTAGATTCGTGGGGAAACACTTGGAATCCGAATCGCCCCCGACCTCGATAATCCTGGGTTTTCAAGTGTTTCATGTATATTTGAACCAAAACACTTGGAATCTGAGAAATGCCACATAAGTTTTTTCAAGTGTTTTCTTCATTTTACAACCTAACGCTTGAAAATCGTTAAGGATAAAGGCCCCGGCAATTTTGAAATTTCAAGTGTTTCGCTTAGATCCTTGGGAAAACACTTGGAATCCAAATCGCCCCCGAGCTCGAAAACCTTAGGTTTTTCAAGTGTTTCATGTATATTTGAACCAAAACACTTGGGATTTAAAATGGCAGACAAGATCCGTCCTCGGCTCCCCCTCCGGGGGAGCTGTCCGCGCAGCGGACTGAGGGGGTGCTCCCCGATCAGCCGACACCGCCGTCGTACTGGATCACGATATCTTCGTTCCGTGTTCCTTCGTGGATAAATGCACCGGCATCCTTCCCAAGGCTGGTCCCGCCGTCCGATACGCTGCCTTCCAATGTGATGACAGCCGGTTCACTGTCGTCATCCAGGGAGGATCCGATGGTAATCTTGAAAGAACTCCCGCTTTCCGATGCGCCCAGGCTGGCGGTACGGGTCTTTGTCTTGTCATTGACTTCCAGCGTCATGCTGTCCGCGCCGGTCACCACGCTGACGGACTGTTCCACGTGGGTGATCTTGACTTCCAGTCTGTTGCCCGTATTGTCGGAGGCTGCCCGTTCCACGTTGTATTCCCCCGCCGGGATCCAGGCGGCTGTCATGCCGCTGCCCGGAGCCTTGCCGTCCCTCGAAACGCCGATCACGATGAAAGGTGTCACGTTGTTCTGATACGTCGTGACCTGCCCGTCACTGAGCTGTGCCACTCTCTCCCCGTCCGGGGTGGTGATGTTCACGTCGCCGTTGGTGGTGATCAGGGCCATTGAGGATGTGCTCTTGTTCCGGTCTTCCCATGCCAGATAGTAATCGTTGTACGGCATGTAGGAGATCCAGCCGTTCGGATAACTTTCACCGTAATCATAGGCGTCATTCATCTTGTAATACCAGTCGTAATAGCTGCCGCTTCCGTTCTTGTAAAGGGTGATGTAACGCTCCCTGTTCGGGAAGTTCGGATCGTAGATCATCAGCTTGTCGACGCTGCTGCCTTCCTCCAGGGCGTAGCCCAGCACGGCATGTCCGCCCACCGAACCGAAGATCGTGATGATGACCGGTTCGCCTTTCTTCACCTGCTGCACCGCCTGCGACAGATTGCTCATGCCCTTGTTCTTCTGGTAATCCGCCTGGATCCGGTATGTGAACTGTGAAACGTGCATCAGCTCGATGAAATCCCGGAGGGTCCAGTTATAGGATGAATTCCGGTCGGTGATGCTCAGGTCGTTGGGCGTTGTGGCGGACGATGAATAGGAGGTCACGTCAATGCCGTTCCCGGACTTGAAGAACAGTCCCACGGAGGAAACCATTCCGTAACA
Organism: uncultured Eubacteriales bacterium; assembly: GCA_902797345.1. GTDB lineage: Bacteria > Bacillota > Clostridia > Peptostreptococcales > Anaerovoracaceae > RUG14258. Next base: position 2,349 of record CADBSL010000031.1, on the reverse strand, counting down.
GCTGCCGCCCCAGTCGTCATCCCATAAGGCTTTCGCCCGTTCGTTGTCGCCCAGCATGATCTTGAATTTTTCCAGCGGGATCCGGTAAGGATTCGGATAATTGAAGCCGCTCCAGGAATTGGAGAACCGGTAGGACAGATTGTTCAGAGCCGGTCCGTCCTGCGGGTCCGAAGGCGTCACGGGCTGCGGCTTGGTATCCAGGGTCTCCAGCATCCGGATGGCAATGGCCAGGGCCTGCTCCCTCGTCACAGGGTCTTTTGGTTTGAAGAGGTTGTTCCCCATGCCCTTGAGGATCCCCTTGGAAGCCATGTAGGCTACGCTTTCGGTGGCGTAGGCGGAGATGGATTTCTGGTCCGCAAAGGCCGCCGGTTTTGTATAATTTAGCTTGTATCTGTTGTCGGTTTCCAGCGTCCAGCCCGGAATAACAACCTTTTTATATGCCCGGGTCAGCATCGTGGAAGCCTGCTCCCGCGTCAGATTGCTGGCGGGGGAAAAGGTCGTGGCCGAGGTTCCGTTGACAATGCCCAGTGAAAAGGCCTTCAGGATTTCCGGGTCCTTCGTATCCGTGAAGGGGCCTCTACTGACCGCCGGCACGGTGGTTTTCGCCATTCTCTGGTAGATCAGCACGCAGACAGCAGCAAATTCCGCCCGGCTGATGGGTTTGGTCATGTCTTTTCCGGACATGGATTTGGGAATGAGCCCTTCCACGTCCGCATCCTGCACTTCCCCCACAGCCCAGGCTGAGGTCTTGTAGCCCGCAGGGTTGCTGGTGGGCGTCGCTACATTCTTTTCGCCGAAGATCTCCATCATTCCGGAGCCACCGGTCCCACTGTTCCAGGACCAGGTCTCTTCGCTGGAGTCTATGATGATGTATTCATGCCCGGGTATCATGGTATAGTGCGGGAAAGCGTCCCAGTACACGTTGTTCGCGCCGGAACCGCTCCGCCCGGTAGCGGACCAGGTCCCTACGACCTGCCCGTCCATTTTGATGGAAATCGTTCCGGGGGCTTTCCCCTGTCCGTAATTCCAGTGGTAGGTCGTAATAGCGTCGATCCGGGTGTTCGTGTTCACGCTCAGCACATTGACATGGGTCGGGTCGTTCTGAACGGCCCCGGTGTTGAAATTGGAACCCAGGGACTTATAGTCCGTAACACTGACGCCGAATGCCGTCATGGGTGTCAGTGTGAATACCAACACCAGGCTCAGAAAAATCGCCAATACTCTCCGTTTCATCTGATTCTCCTTTCCGTTTCCTTAAATACAATTCCGTTCGATGATATTTTCGGGATTTTCTCTTCTTTTCACGGAATTTCTGCATCTTTTTTGCTATTATACCATGCCCATAATATCCAGTCTAGTCTCGCCAGACACCTTCTTCAACATAAACCAAAGGTTTACACCATATCCATTCCATCCGCTAATCTCTCCAGTAGTTATACAGATAGATTTCGCATCCCGTTTTCCAATCGGCTGATTTCAGTCTACAAAATTTCTGTCTTTTCTGTTTTCAACTTTTCTGGCAACATCTCCGGTGGTAGAGTCGGGACAAAACAGTCCTTGGCGGCTATGTACAGGGCACCAGTGAACCAGCAAGCGCTTTATCTGGAGCAAGGAAAGGCTTTTCTGAAAATCAAAGCAAAAGAAAAAGCCCCATCATTCAAGTCAACTTCTGTCGGCAAGAATAATGTGGGCTAAGTAATAGCACGATTGTGTCACTCAGTGTTTTCATCTTTTATCGCAAATCCTACGGTTTCTGGATGAAATGATCCAATCCCTCATTTTCTTCTGTTTGAAGATTTCATCTTTTCATTCGCATTCCCGTCATTTTGGATGAAAAATGATCCGTGGATTCAGTCTATTTCATGGTGTTTTTCATCCAATTTGCACTAATCCCATTCTAAAAGATGAAAACTACACCTTAAAGCCACCCCCGACCTTCAGTTTTTTCATCCTATCTGACATTTAATCCAGGGTTTGGATGAAAAACAGAGGGAACCGCTCCGTCATTTATTCGTTAAACAAAGACAGAAGCTCATACAGTCCGTCCTGGGAAAGGACGCCTCGTTTCAATTCCGGTGGATAGGTTCCTGCTTCATCGGCTTCGTAGTCCACGAGCCATTGGCCGGAAGAATAATAGTCTTCCAGGAGTCGGAGGGCTTCCCGCAGTTCTTTCGTCAGCGAGGTATCCAAACCGCCTTCGGGATCCGGAACCGCTTCTCGCAGCTTATCGAACAGCGTTTCGTAATAGGCGATCTTTTCGAAAGAGCTTGGGACCAGGTTATTCCCCGCTGTTCTTTTGTCTTTATCCGAAACCTTTGCCTTCACCACCCGGTCCAGTCCCGCCAGGTC
>CADBSL010000030.1 GCA_902797345.1 uncultured Eubacteriales bacterium | reverse complement strand
TCGGTCCATGAATCCGGATCCCATCGTTTTCGCCATGGCGAATCCGGATCCGGAGATCGAACCGGATGCAGCGAAACGGGCGGGCGCCCGGATCGTGGGGACTGGACGGTCGGATCACCCGAACCAGATCAATAATGTGCTGGCTTTCCCGGGAATCTTCCGGGGGGCGCTCGATGCCAGAGCTAGCGATATCAATACGGAGATGAAGCTGGCGGCAGCCCGGGCCATCGCTTCGCTGATCTCGGAGGATGAGTTGAAAGAGGACTATATCATCGTCCCGGCTTTTGACGAACGGGTCGGGGAGACTGTGGCAAAGGCGGTTTACGATGCAGCTGTTGCCTCCGGTGTAGCGAGACCGGAGCTGAAATAAAGGAGGAGCATTATGGCATTCAAATTCAATTATTACATCCCGACACGGTTATTCTTTGGGAAGGGCAGCCTGAATCGTCTTCAGAAGGCAAAGCTGCCCGGCAAAAAAGCCATGATCGTTACCGGCGGGACTTCCACCACAAAGCTGGGTTATGTGGACCGGGTGGTTTCCCTGCTGAAGGAACGGGATATCGAAACGGTGGTATATAACAAAGTACAGCCGAATCCGTCTCATGTCCAGATCAACGAAGGTGCGGCGATCATCCGGGCAGAAGGATGCGATTTTCTGGTGGGGATCGGCGGCGGTTCCAGTATCGATTCTGCCAAAGCCATGTCCATGGCAGCCACCAATGAAGGAGATGTATGGGATTATATCAGCGGTAAGGCCCGGATGAAGAATCCGACACTGCCGGTGGTGGCGATCCCGACGACTGCCGGGACCGGAACGGAAGCGGACCAGTGGTTCGTCGTGACCAATGAAGAAACGAACGAAAAGATCGGTTGGGGCGGAGACAAGTTCTATCCGGTGTTATCCATCGTTGACCCGGATCTGATGATGAGCGTGCCCCCTGCCTATACGGCGTACCAGGGAATGGACGCATTTTATCATGCGGTGGAGGGCTATATCGCAAAGGTTGCCAGCCCGGTCAGCGAGATGTTCTCGCTGAAGGCCATCGAACTGATTGGTCAGTATCTGCCGACAGCTGTGGCGGACGGCTCCAATGAAGAGGCTAGAGCGGCTATGGCCACGGCCAGCACCCTGGCGGGGATGGTGGAAGCGCTGTCTTCCACGACTTCCGAGCATGCCATGGAACATGCCCTGAGTGCATTCCACCCGAATCTGACTCATGGAGCCGGACTGATTATGATCTCGGAAGAGTATCATAAGCTGTTTGCTCAGAATATGCCGGAGAGATACATCGAGATGGCGAAGGTCCTGGGGTATCCGGATTCCAAAGATCCGATGAACTTTGTTAAGGCGTTGTCGGATCTGATCGACAAAACAGGGACGAGGGATCTGAAGATGTCGGAGTTCGGGATCGCCGAGAACGAATTGGAGGCCCTTGCGGACAACGCACTGGCCACCGGTATGGCGATGTTCAAAGCAGACCGGATCGAGCTGACAAAAGAAGACGTTCTTGGGATCTATCAGAGATCGTATAAATAAACCAAAGACCGGATCACGAACCGTTGGGTTTACAAAAGCCCGACGGTTTTCGTGTTTTTTGTAGTGATTTCCAGAAAAAAAGAGAAAGGAGAGAAGTGGGAAATGACATTTCAAGATTTTTGCATGGAATTTGATTTGACGCTGGATCAGGAGCAGAAGGAAGCTGTCCTGAGAACAGAGGGTCCCTGTCTGGTGCAGGCAGTGCCGGGAAGCGGCAAGACGACGGTACTGACGGCCCGGCTGGGGTACATGGGGTGCTGCCTGGGGACCGATCTGAGCGGGGTATTGGTGATGACATTCAGTAAAGATGCTGCGGAGGTGATGCGGGAACGGTTTCGAACTCGATTTGGAGGAAAAACGAAAGGACAGCCGACCTTTTGCACGATCCACAGTCTGGCTTTTCGGATCATCCGGGAATATTGCCGGAAATATGGCCGGGAGCCCTTTCGGATCCTGACGGATTCGGAGAAAGTCATCAAAGACATCGTGAAAAAACAATGTGATGAGATGTATTGGGATCTGGCATCCGAGGAGGCGGCCGGACGGATCAGTCAGGCGTTGAATGGAGCCGTGGTATTATCTGCGGATGAAGAGGACTCACGTTACGGCGTGGACTGGAGGGAGATCTTTGGGTCCTACAAAAGAATGAAACTGCAGGAAAAGCAAATGGATTTCGATGATCTTCTGGTCTATGGTTTACGGATACTGAAGAAGTGTCCCGAGATCTGCCACGCTTTACAAAATCGGTTCGACCACTTTTGTGTGGATGAATTCCAGGACAGTTCGCCTATCCAGAATGAGATCCTGAAGCTGCTGGCAGATAAAGCGAAAAGTCTGTTTCTCGTGGGGGATGAGGACCAAAGTATCTATGGATTTCGGGGAGCTGATCCGGAATATATGCATCGTTTTGCGAAAGAATTCGGACCGGAACGGGTGCTGAGGCTGGAAAACAATTATCGAAGCAGCCAGGCGGTCATTTCTGTTGCCGGGAAACTGATCCGTCAAAACAGGGGAAGGACGCCGAAGGATCTGAAGGGGGTCCGGCAAGAAGCAGGTTCGGTCCGGGTCCGGCGCTTTAAAGATCTCCGGGAAAGAGAGGATCATCTCCTGGAGGATCTGACGGAACAATCGGATGCCGCAGTGCTGGCCCGAAACAATGAATCGCTGATCGGGATCGCCTACCGGATGTATTTGGAGGGGATCCCCTTCATACCGACAAAAGGGATGAAGGATTTCTTTTTCCAGGAGCCGATTGGAAGGATCCTTGAAATCTTTCGATGTGTTACGGAAAAGAAAGACTCGGACTCCATTCCAAAATCGATGCAGAAGTATCTGTCCAACGAAAGCCTGATCCGGTGCCTGAGTGCGGCAGAACCGGTGAATGCTCTGTATCTGCTGGTGGACCAAATGGGCTTTGGACGATATATCAAAGGGAAATGGGGAGAGAAGAATATGAGCCGGATCTATATGAAGCTGGATATCCTGGCGGAAATGATGGCTCCTCATCCGGACCTGGAGGATTATATGAAGGGGCTAGACGGCTTCATGCAGGAACTTGCTTCGTCCGATGAAACGGAAGGGATCCGGCTGCTGACCTGTCACGGAGCGAAAGGAATGGAGTTTGAAAAAGTGTATTTGATAGATTTGGTGGATAAAATCTTCCCTTCATGTTATTATATAACAGATGGTTCTTCCAAAGAATACGAAGAAGAAGTGCGGTTGCTGTATGTTGCATTGACCCGTGCGAAGAATGAAGCGGAGATCCTTCAGGCAGAGAACTATCGATGGGGAAGGTTTGCTCCATCCATTTTTGCTAAAGAAATCGAGGAAATGATCGATGAGTGATTCCAGAGAACAACGGAAAGCCAGAAGAGAACGAAAAGAGCGGGCATATAAAAGAAAGAGACGCAGATTGCTGGGACTATTGATCCTGATCGTGATCCTGTTGGCGGCGGCGTTGATCGTTGTCAACCTGGTGCAGGGACACCTGGAAAAGGTCCATCGTGCCTCGGTAGAATCTTTCCTGGAGATCGATGACGAGATTCAGGCGGGAATGGCCGGCGGGATCGTGAAGATCTTAAACGTCCCGGCCCGGGATGAATTGAAGACGGTCACAGATGAAAACGGAGAGACCGTACTGGAACACCCGGAGGATCTGTGGGTCCTGGTGAATAAGGAATTTCACCTTCCTTCGAACTATGAACCGGCGGATCTGGTGCAGGTTTCCGTTCCCTTCGCCCCCGGAAGATCCTTGGATGTACAGCGGATGCGGCCGGTGGCTTCGGACGCCCTGACGCAGATGTTCGACGCCGCTAAGGAAGAGCAGGGGTATGAGCTCTATGCGGCTTCCGGCTATCGGTCTTATGATGTCCAGAAGGTGTTGTTCAACCAGAATGTGGCTCGTTTCGGTTCAGAAGAATCCGCCAACTATCTTTCGGCCAGAGCGGGACAAAGCGAACATCAGACCGGACTGGCCATGGACCTGACGGTCCCGTCGCTGAATTATCAATTAAAGTATGATTTTGAAAGCACGCCGGAAGGGCAGTGGGTGGCGGAGAATTCCTGGAGATTCGGTTTTATCGTCCGTTATAAGAAGGATAAGACCGCGTTCACCGGTTACAGTTTTGAACCCTGGCATGTCCGGTATGTGGGAACGGATCTGGCGAAATATCTGAATGAGAATGACCTGACATTGGAGGAATACTACGGCTTTAGTGCCAAGTATTCGGATCACGGGGCAGAACTGATCCCGGATAATCAGAGTTATGAATAATAATTAAAGATCAAAGATAGGAGACAGAAAAGAGCGGTTGACCAAATTTTAGGTCAGCCGCTCTGTGCATTTTGGTTTCTATTCGTGCTTGAAGATCGTGCCTTCCCGGTACATGCGGTCGATTTCTTCCGGAGTATAATCCCCATATTTTTTCAGGATTTCTTCGGTGTCGGCGCTGAGCCTGGCGGAGGGTTCGAAGGTGTCGATCGGTGTTTCGGAGAATTTGATCGGACATCCCGGCATCCGGATCTTGCCGCCATAGGGGTGTTCGTGTTCGATCATCATTTCCCGTGCCAGGATGTGGGGGTCATTCACCAGCTCATCCAATCCCAGGATCGGTCCGGCGGGGATCCGGTATTCTTCAAACAGATCACAGATCTCCTGAGTCGTCCGCTGGATCGTCCATTCTTCCACGATCGGCGTCAGTTCATCTTCATTGCTCTTTCGGATCGCGTTGATCTCGAACCGGGGATCATGGATCAGATCCGGGCGTTCGATGGCATTGCAGAACTTTTCAAACAATCCGTCGTTGGCCACTGCGATGCAGACATATCCGTCTTTCGTTCTAAACGTATTGAAGGGGGAGGCGTTCTGGTTGGAGTTCCCGTTACGGATCGGTGTCACGTCTTCCATGGTCTCGATCATCACGTGGTTTTCCAATGTAGCGAAACAGGAATCCATCATAGCGATGTCGATGAACTGGCCTTCTCCGGTCCGGTCTCTGTGGTGGACAGCAGCCAAAATCGCGTAAGCCATATGGACGCCGGCGATGGCATCTCCCATGGAGGTGCCGAGTTTCAATGGCCGGCCGCCTTTTTCTCCCGTCAGTGTCATATATCCGCCCATGGCCTGAGCGATCAGGTCATAGGCCGGTTTGTTTCGATAGGGACCATATTGACCAAAACCGGTAATGGAGCCGTAGATGATCTTCGGATTGTGCTTTTTCAGGTCTTCGTATCCGATACCCAGCTTCTCCGAAGTGCCGGGAGCGTTGTTTTCCACGACGATGTCGGCTTTTTCACAGAGCTTATAAACGATCTCCAGCGCTTTGGGGTCTTTTAAGTCCAGTTCAATGGATTTTTTGTTGCGGTTGATGTACATAAAGTAGCCGCTGCCTTCGATGATATTGGGATTTGGACGGAAAGCCCTGCTGTCGTCACCGGACCCTTTACGCTCGATTTTGATGACGGTGGCACCTAGATCTGCCAGCAAAAGAGTGCAGTAGGGGCCGGAATATACCTTTGTAAAGTCCAGTACGACCAGGTCTTCCAGGGGTCTTTTGCTCATAAATGTATCTCCTTCATAAAATTGGTGGATAAAACCACAAAATATAGTTTTCAGCATCTATTATACCACTATTTTTCTCCAATGTGCGAAGATATGAGAAGAAAAATCCTGTGATTTTCTTGACAATCGGAAAAACGACCCTTAAAATAGAAAAACAGATACAATGCGAAGAAGGAGGTCATTGGAATGAACAGAAATACGATCCTTTACAACTCAGAAGCTCTGGAAACCGAACTGATCACGGATATCATCAAGAAAGTATACGCTGCTCTTGAGGAAAAAGGCTACGATCCAATCGCTCAGCTGTCCGGCTATATTACTTCCGGTGACCCATCTTATATAACGAGTCACAATAATGCACGGTCCCTGATCAAGCATGTGGATCGGGACGACCTGGTGGAAGAACTTCTGAGGAATTTTCTGGAAATCACAAAAGAAGAATAATGGAAAAGGTCCTGAGAATAAATCGGGGCCTTTTTATTTTATGAAAATGGAGGTGGATCAGGATGATGAGAAGAAAACTGGTTAAAAAAGAAAATGTAAAAGGCGGGGAGGGTACCGCCTTATTCGATTACCTGCTGGAAGATAAACAGCTTCAGGGGATGTGTGGAATGTACGCCAAAGTCACGCTGCCGCCGGGAAGTTCCATCGGCTATCATACTCACGAAGGAGATTCGGAGTCCTATTATATTTTGTCCGGACAGGGTACCTATATCAATAACAACAAAGAAGAAATGGAGATCTTTCCGAACGATGTGACTTTCACGGCAGATGGGGAAGGGCATTCCATCATCAACACCGGTACAGAAAAGCTGGTGTTCATCGCGATGATCATCAACAGTGAAAAGAAGGAGACCGCAGAATGAGGGCGATGGCACTGGATGTCGGTGATGTCCGGATCGGCGTGGCACTGAGTGACCCGCTGTACATCACCGCACAGGGTTTGAAAACCATCCACCGGGTGTCCATGCGAGTGGATACCAACGAGATCATGGAGATCATCCGCGAATACGAAGTGGAGACCATTGTCATTGGATTGCCGGTAGCCTTAAACGGAGAAGATACGATCCAGACCCAAAAGGTCCGGGAATTCCGGACGAAGCTGGAAAACAAGACCCGGAGCTGGGGATTCAAAGTAAAGTTCGATTTCTTTGATGAACGTTTCACCACCGTTATTGCGGAGGACGTGCTGATCGAGGCATCCGTCAGCCGAAAAAACCGAAAGCTGGTGGTCGATAAAATGGCAGCCACGATCATTCTACAAAGTTGGCTGGATGCAAAGGCCAAAGAGAAGAATGAAGAAAATGAATAAATATTCAAACCGCAGAAAAAATCTGCGGTTTTTATTATGTCTGAATGAAATCCACACTGTGAGAAGAGGAGTGTGTGTTATCCACCACGTTTTCCACAGAACAATTGTCCACACTCGAATCCACATTATTAACTATTCCTTAAATGTCTATTTTGGGAAGAGTTATGGCGAAAAACTTGGCTTCCATCATTCTTCCCAAAATAGCTACGGTAAACTTGGGCAATCCCATTCTTCCCTTAACCCTTAACAGCCACGTTCCCTCTTAACAAGTATTCTATTTTATTATTCTTTCGAGGTTGCTGGTATCTTTGTTTTTACAAGGGTTTTCAGCATTTGACCAGGTTTTCTTCATTAAATGGTCAGCTGCTTTTCTTATGAGCCGAACTACTCAATTACCTTTCTATTTCGAGGCTCTGATTTTCGATTTAAGCGATTTTATTTTGATTTTGATACTGGACTATGCCCTTGTTATTTCTTTTATTTAAGGGCCGATCGTATTATCGATGGTTTTGACTGGTTTTACACGTTACAAAGCTTCCGGGACATAAACGTTGTTATAATGGACTTATCTGATTTGTGTGATTGTTCTGTAGATCCTTTTAGGGAAGATCGAGTCTCCTCTTCTTTCATATGCACACCGGCCTATATGTTTTGCCGTTATTAATTGGTATACATAATTTAATTATGGTTAATAACAAAATCCGGACTGAGATGTTATTCTCTGCCCGGATCTATGTTTGTAACATATTTGTAATATTCTATTATTTTAAAATATAAGTATTGGGCTGGATCTTCTTGCCGTCTTCATCATAGATATAAAACCCGATGCCGGACTTTCTGCCCAGATATCCTGCATCCACCATTCTGCGGATGAGCTGTGCCGGACGGTATTTGGAATCACCGATGACTTCGTGCAGTACGTTCATTACCGCCAGTTCTACGTCGATCCCGATCATGTCCATCAGTTCCAACGGTCCCATCGGGTGATTCAGACCCAGTTTCATCCCTTCGTCGATCTCTTCGATGGTACCGACGTGCCGCTCTACCAGTACACAGGCTTCATTCAGCATCGGCAACAGCATGCGGTTGATCAGGAACCCCGGTTCATCTCGGGACTGGATGCATTTCTTCCCCATTCGTTCTGCCAGCTCGGAAGCGATCTTCTTTGCCTTGACGCCGGTCTGCAGACCCCGGACGATCTCCATCAGCGGAATGGCCGGAACCGGCGAGAAAAAGTGCATACCCACCATTCTGGAGGGGTCCTTCAGCAGGCCGCCCAGGAAGGAGATGGAGATGGAGGATGTATTGGAAGCGATGATCGCATTTTCGGCTGCATTCGCTTCGATGTCTTTGATGATCTTGGCTTTCAGCTGCTGGTTTTCGGAAACGGCTTCGATGATGACATCGGCATCTGCGCATTCCTTCAGGTCCTTGGTCCAGCTGATCAGACCGATGGCCGCATCGGCATCCTCCTGAGTCATCCGTCCTTTGGAAACCCGGCGGGCAAAATTCTTTTCTATGATGCGGCGGCTCCGTTCCAGGGCCGGGTCCGCGATATCATAAGTCACCACACGGATCCCGCTGGTGGCTGCATTTTCAGCGATACCGGTTCCCATAAAACCGGAACCGACAACAAATACTTTCTGGATTGCCATAATATAATCTCCTTTAATAGAATCATCTATACACAATATGGTTTTATAAGCGCTTTTATCGGCTGAATGATCAAACCAGCCGGAACCCGAAGGACATGGGGTCTTCTTCGTCGATGATAAAGTCGCAGCGGCCGGTGAGATAGGCTCTTCCCGCGATCTCATTGACGACCGCAGGGAAGGAACCGACACGGGTCGCCTCTACGACTTTGCCGGTGTAGGTCATGCCCAGGATATTCTCGTGAAGCGTTTCCTGACCGATGGAGATCTCCCCTTTTGAATAAAGGTACGCTGTACGGGCACTGGTGCCGGAGGGCGAACGATCCAACTGACGGTCGCCCAGCATGATGCAGTTGCGTCCCACCGCATTTTCGTCATCCGTTTTGTTGGAATAAAACAGGATATAATCGACGGAGTTGATGGGCAGTGTCGGGTGATGGAATTCCAGGCTGCCGCAGCAGTTTTTCAGTACGTCCATAGCAACATCCAGCAGTTTCTCGGAATTGTCGGGAGTGATGTCAAGCCCCAGCTGATCGGTATTGATCTGGAACTGGGAAGTCCCGCCGAAAACCACGTCTCCCGTGATCTCGCCGAAGTGTTTCGTCATTACTTTCTGGTTTTCGCTGTACACGAAAGACGGTACATTTTTCATAGCCACGTTTACGGCCTTGCCGCCGGATACCTGTACCCGAACGGTGACCAGACCGGAAGGGGTATCGATCTTGATAATGGTTTCCGGTTCTTTGACATTGACCCAGCGTTCGTTGACAGCTGCGGTGCAGATGCAGATCGTGGCGTGAACGCTCATGTTCTCATAGCATTCACTGCTGAAAAACAGTGCACCGAAGTCTGCATCCAGTGAACAGGGGTCGGTGATCACGGCACTGAACATATCCCTGTGCCCTCTGGGTTCGTCGACGATGGCGGTACGGAAATGATCCAGGTGATCCTTCATGTACTGCTGTTTTTCCAGCATGGTATTTCCTTTGATCTGAGGCATCCCATCCACGATGATCCGGGTGGGTTCACCGCAGGTATGTGCTTCAATGGTCTTCAATTCAATGGTTTTTCTCATTGAGTAACCTCCGTTTTCTCTTATTCCTAAGGTTTCATCTCGCTATTAATACTATCACAGGTAAACAAATGCTGTAAAGGGTTCAGTATAATAAAAAACTTCTGCAACCGGTCGTTACAGAAGAATTTAGGAAGGAGGCGGTCAGCCAAGACGGTCTCCGTTCTGGACGGCCATGTCCGGTGTGACGAGAACTACCCCGTCTTCACTGTAGGTGCCCAGTACCAGTACTTCGGACATAAAGTCCGCGATCTGCTTCGGTGCAAAGTTCACGACCGCCAGGATCTGTTTTCCGATCAGACACTCCGGCATATAATAGTCTGTGATCTGAGCGGAAGATTGTTTGATGCCGATCTCTTCACCAAAGTCGATTTTTAACTTATAAGCCGGCTTGACAGCCTTTTCAAATACGCAGGCTTCGGTGATGGTACCGACCCGGATATCCAGTTTTAAAAAATCGCTGAACTCGATCATAATTATTCTCCGTCTTTTCCGTCTTTTTTGGAACTATGGGAAGGCCTCCGGTCAGGAAGCCCTCCCCTCCTTAACTTTCACTTCGATCCAATGTCTGTCTTATTTTCCGCAGTAAGCAACGACTTCCAGGCAAACGTGAGCTCCGCCAGCCATTTTCGGAACTTCCACGATCATTCTGCCGGGGCGGTTTTCCTTGATGAACTCCGCATAGACCTTATCTACGATCGGAGAATCGTTGATATCGGTCAATGTGATGTTGGCCTTGACGAGTTTGTCATATCCGGAGCCGGCAGCTTCCAGATAAGCGCCCAGATTGGTCATGATCGTGGTGATTTCTTCTTCGATGGAACCGAATTTCAATTCCTGGGTCACCGGATCGATGGCGATCAGGCCCGGGGAATAATATAAGTCGCCGGCTACGACGCCCTGAGAATAAGAAGCCTGCGGCAGCGGTGCTTTATCGGTAGAGATGATTTTATACATGGTTTTTCCTCCTTATGGTTTAAAAGTGATTTGATTGAAGAGTATTTGTTTGATCTATGTCAAGGCAGCGAAGACTATTCGTCTTCACATACCTCGATCTTGAAAGTTACGGGGCGAAGCCCGTCGTTGCAGGTGTTGATGCACACCTTTTTCTTTCCCAGCCAGCCCGGGAAAGCAAATTCATCCAGCCCGTGAGCCAAAGCAAAGATGTATTTCTCGAAAGAACCCCAGGCACCGCCGCACATTTCATCCGGCTTTTTGCCATCCACCACATACATCACCTGTCCCACTTCATGGACCGGACAGATCTCGATAGCGGGATCCGCGTATTCCTTACAAAGTTCTTCGTCAAATTCTTTTTTCAGTACTGTGATCTTCAGCTTTCTCATAATGACACCTCCTAATCTCCTGGTTAAATGTTCAATCCGGCCATATAACCGCTGACGTTTGCAGTGATGATTTTCCCGGTCTTCTGTGCGTCGCCGACGATTCTGTAGGAATAATCTTCTTCATCCAGAAGGTCGATCAGCTCCGACCCGGCGGACCTCTGTCCGGTAGCCACTACCAGAACATCATATCCATAATCGCCGCCTTCTGTTTCTACAGCCTGATCTGTGATCTTGCTGATCTTCACGGAAGTTTCGGTCTTCACGCCTTCTTTTTCGAAATCTTCAAAGATGTCCTGCTTATTGAAACGATCCAGTCCGTTGGCCAGTGTCGGCAGCATTTCCAGAATGGTGATGTCATTGCCTTTCTGAGCCAGGTAACTGGCAGTTTCACATCCTACGATGCCGCCGCCGATGATAACGACTTTCTTGTTTTCCGGAACCATTTCAACGTTCCCCAGGATATCCCAGGCCTGGACCGCATTTTCGATCCCGTCGATGGGCGGTGTCCAGGGTCTGGATCCGGAAGCTAAAACGACTTCGTCCGGCTGGATCTGATCCAGGAACGCTTTATCTACGGTGCAGTTGTAGACTACATCTACCCCTTTTCTGTCCAGTTCCGCAACGAACCAGTCTCTGTACTTCAGGATATACTGCTTATAAGGTGGGATACCGGCCAGATTCAGCTGACCGCCCAGTTTATCGCTCTTTTCAGCCAGGATGACCTTATGGCCTCTTTCCTTTGCTGTGACCGCTGCCTGCATCCCGGCAACACCGCCGCCGATGACCAAAACGGTCTTTTCCTTCTTGGGAGCCGGATACTGGTTCCGTTCGAATTCAAATCCAACTTCCGGATTCACTGCGCAGCGGATCGGAAGGTCTACGAATACGTTTTCCAGACAGCCATCCAGGCAGGATAAGCAGTTCCGGATATCACAGGCTCTGTCCTGACGGGCTTTTTCCGGCCAGAATGGATCCGCGATCAGTGATCTGCCCAGAGCAGCGAAATCCAATACGCCTTCTTCGATCTTCTTGTCGCACATTTCCGGATCCTTCAGCATCCCTACGGAGATCACCGGTACATCCACAGCGGCTTTGATCTTAGCCGGGATATCCAGCCGACCGCCTTCTTCATACCGGCCGGTCTCGTAGATCACGCTGGGCTTCGGGGTATAGCCTGCATTGGTATTCAGATAATCCACGCCGGCTTCCACGTACATCTTCGCGATCTGGATGCTTTCTTCGTCTGTCAGATTATCGCTGTCCCATTTGTGGACCGGGATCCGGGATCCGACGATGAACTTCGGGCCTACCGCTTCACGGATGCCTTTGATGACTTCTCTGGCTAAACGAGTCCGGTTCTCCAGACTGCCGCCGTATTCGTCGGTACGCTGGTTCACGGCCGGGTTGATGAACTGGGAAAGCAGGTATCCTGTGGCGGAATGGACCTCAACACCATCCAGGCCTGCCATCTGTGCATAAACTGCGGATTCGATCCATTTATTCTTCAGCATTTCGATATCATCTGTCGTCAGTGTGTTCACATCGATGGGAGTGAGACCGTGAGTCGCTCCTGCCCAGGCACCATTGCCCGCATGATACAGCTGTGCGATCAGGAGAGCTCCGTGGGCCTGTACTCTTCTGGCCAACCGGTTCCAACCTAAGATATATCTTTCTCCATCCAGAGTGATCGTATTGGATACGCCGTTGCCTCTGGGGAATTCAACGGGAACAGAGCCGACGATGATCATCCCTGCACCGCCTTTTGCTCTTTCCTCATAATACGCGATGGTCTGCTCGCTGACGGTCCCGTCGCCGTTGCCCATGTTTTCGCTCATCGGTGCCATTACGATCCGGTTCTTTACGACCCGGCTGCCGATCCGGCCTTCTTTAAAAAGATTGGGGTAAGCTTTGCTCTTCATATCGTTATCCTTCCTTTCGAGTGGTTATTTCGTTTTTCTTAAGCCCATACTAACTCATAAAAAAAGGGGTGACAAGTACGCACTTTTGGGGTAGTCACTATCCTTTTTGAAAGTATCTTTCCGATGGGAACGCACGAAAAAAACGTTGGAATACCAACGTTTTTTTCGCATTTCTCCGAAAATGGATCACATAAGGTTTGGGAGGTCAAAAAATTCTTTTATTATTTTTCATCATACTGTTTCTCCGCTGGCTTTGATCCAGGTCTCTTTTCCCCGGTTGTCCAGAGTATAAAGATGCCAGTTGGATACTTCATTAATGATCTGAAGCTGCTTAGCGGACAAGCCGGCCGTATCGCTATACTGTCTCAACGGCAGTCCGTTCGTGTCGGGATTGGTATCCCTGCCCAGGATCATACATAATTCTTCTGCCCAGGCCAACCGGGAGGTACGATTGCTCTTGCTGGTATCGGAATAGCCCTTCCCGCTCCTGGAAGTATCCAGTCCCACCGCTCTCAGACATCTTCCCATGTAATCACGGGAAGCGACGATGGTGTGGATCGTGGTTTCCGTTCCATTGCTGTACGTCCAGGTATAGCCGAAATAATCCGTGTTTTCCTGCAGCTTTGAAAGATCCAGTTCCTGTTCAGAGATGGCTCCCAAAGCCAGGAAGAATTGTACCTCTTTGTCTTCTCTCTGGGCAAAGGAAGACAGGGAGTCCAGCTTCGCCTGTCCGCCGGCTTTTTCAAGGAGTTCATTCCTTGCTTTGACCGTAAGAGATCGGTAGATGGTCCGGCAGACATCCCGGACAGCGATGCTCTTGTAAGGATCGGAACTGTTGGACGGCCAGAAATAGACGGGACCATTGGCGGCTGTCTGGGTTCCGGCAAAGAGCTGCAGGTGTTCTTCCGTGGTCAGCGGGCTGCCGGTGATCGATACGGTGAAGGAAGAAAATGCTTCTCCGTTCTCCCCTGCGGCACAGGCCGTGTTCGTATACGTTTCAGAGGAAGACGCATCGTTTTTGAAACGCAGGGTGTATCGAACGATCTTGGATTCGCCGGGAGCGATATCTCCCAGACCGATCCTCATCTCCCGTCCGTTTTCCAGGGAATAATCGGATCTGGAAAGATTCCTTCCGTTCAGATACAGGCTTTCATCCATCAGGATCACCTTCCCGGTATCCAGCTGATCTCGGAACTGTACGTTTTTCCAGGTATCGTCCGTGGAATTATTGGACAGTGTCACGGTATAAGAGACTCTTTTCCTGTCCTCCGTACTATCCAGTTCCACCAGTGTTTTATCCGCAGTTTTGGTCATAGTGAACTTTTCGGTAGTCTCCGGATCCCCCGTGGGCTTTTCTTCTTCCGGTTTCTCTACGACAACAGAGCGATCCGTGACGGTCTTCTCGCCGTTTTCTCCCCGTAGGACCGCCACATTCCTAAGGGTCGTGCCGGCCGCGCTGTCCCGGATCTTCACGTCGTACTCAATGACGATGCTTTCGCCGGGAGCGATATCTCCCAGTTTTACATCCAGTGCATCCTGGTTCAGAGAATACACACTGACTTCCCCATCGATCATGAGGTAATTGGCCATCTCCGTTCCTTCCGGGAGCACATCCGTCAGAGAAACATTCTTCCAGGAAGCCGTCGCTTTGGACTTGTTTGAAGCCGTGATGGTATACCGAATAAAATCACCGGGTCTGGCCTTCGTTTTATCCGCCGTTTTCGTCACGGTGGGGATGACTTCTCCCGCATCCACATCGATATTTTGTGCCGGGATCGGTTCGGTATTGCCTTCTTTGTCCTCCAGCACCGCAGTATTCGTGATGCTTTCCCCCTGTGCGCCCTCGGAGATCTTCACATCGAATTCATAGAGGACCGTTTTGCCGGCAGGGATGGGAGAAGGGGATAAAGTCAGGGTCCGACGGGATGAATCGTAAGTATATTCCGATGTGGTTTTTCCGTTTTCCCGTACATTCCCTTCGAAGTTCAGGTATTTGGGGAGAGGATCCACCACTTTTATGTCCGTCCAATCCGCCGTGGCGTTCTCCCCATTGGTCAGCCTGATGGAATAGGTGACGGTATCGCCGACTTTTGCCTGCTGTTTGCTGACGGTCTTCATTCCCGTCCGTCCGTCTGCCCGTCCCGGTTCGACCTGGACGCCTTCGTCTGAAGCAGATTTTGGTTCTGTATTCTCACTGCGGACCGTTGCGGTATTTCGAATGGTCTTTCCATAAGCCGTGGAATTCACCTGTCCGGTGATCCGGATGATCTTCTTTTGCCCCGGCGAAAGATTCCCGGTCTGGATCTTCACCTGACGGCTTTGGGGATCATAGGCATAGACCGCGGATTTCCCATCCACTGTCACCCCGCCGGAAAAATTGATTTCCTGCGGGATCACATCTTCGAAGACGGAATCTCTGACATCTACTTCGGAACTGTCCGGATTGGACAACGTCACAGTATAGATCAGGGTGTCTCCGACTTTTACCGTCTTGGAAGAAGCAGTTTTGGTGATCGTGAGACCGCTCTTCCCGTCTGCAATACGGATCCCGTCATCTTTTGCCTGGATCGGCGTACAGTTTTCCGAGGACAGTGTGGCGAGGTTTTCGATCGTCCGGTTGTAGGCGCTTTCACCGACCTTTACCTCAAAGGAGACCTCTTTCTTCTCGCCGGGTTTCAGCGAACCCAGCCGGACGGTTAGTTCCGCGCTCTTTCTGTCATAGATATAATCCGTAGCGTTCTTTCCATCGATCCGAACGGATCCGAACTCGAAATCCAGCCCCTGGGGGATCACATCCGTGATCATTGCATCTGCCAGCTCCACCGTTGCGGATTTCTGGTTCTCGGCGATGATCCGATATGTGACCGGATCCCCTACCTTCGCTTTTTTCATGTCGGCAGTCTTTGTCAAAACCGGCAGCGCCTTGCCGTCTCCAACCCGGATGCCGGCGTCATCCGCAGACAAAGATTCGATATTGTCTGCATCCATCACTGCGGTATTTCGGATCATTTTACCATAGGAAGAATCCCGGATCTCTACGGTGAATTCAAGAGAATGCTGCTCGCCCTTTTCGATGTTTCCGCACTCCACGGATAGTTCCCCTGTATTCTTATCGTAGGAATAACGAGTCGATTTCCCATCTACTCGTACCGATCCATCCACCAGCGCCACTTCTTCCGGAAGAAGGTCGGAGATCCGTGCGTTTTCCAGTGGGTATTCTGCTTTGTCGGTATTGCCGTAGGTGATGGAATATGTCACTTTATCCCCCACTTCAGCCAGAGGATGATCGTTGGCTTTTTCGATAAAAGGCCGGGTCTCCCCTCTCGCAACGATGATCCCTTCGTCGGATGCTGTATAGGTATCCTCTTTATCATCGCCATTTTGGCCGGTGGCTTCTGCCGTATTGATCAGCTTTTGATTGAAGACCTCCTTCCCTACCCGGACTTTGAAAGTGATCTCTTTTTCTTCTCCCGGCTGGATGTCTCCGGCCCGGATGCTGATCAGGTTTTTCCTCAGTGTATATTCAGTCGCCGTCCCATCCAGGTAAACGCTTCCATCTTCCAGCTCCAGACCGGCCGGGATCTCGTCTCTGATCCGGACGTTCTTCCAGGCATCCGATGCCTTCTCGGAATTGCCCACCAGGATCCTGTACCGGACCGTATCTCCTGCGTAGGTCTGTGTCTTGTCAGAGGATTTCTGAAGATAAGGGGCGGCAGTCCCTGCCGAGTAGATGTATGTGATCGTGTGGATATATCCCAGGTAATCATAGGCGGGGATTTCTTTGGAACCGCCGGCGGGCTTTCCTTTGGTGATCACCGGTTTGGCGATCTCTTCCCCGTGGGTGTCGACGAACCGTTCTTTGATCACATTGAAAGCCCCGTCATTATAATCCATACCGTGCCAGTCCGCTCCATTATGGTGGATCGTGGCTTCCATTACATCACAATAGCCCCAGTAAGACTCCGAAATATCGGTATAGGGATTCTTTACCTTCAGTTCCCGAAGCTTTTTTAAGGTGACGGAACGGTTGACGACCCGGTTCACTAAAGTCATCGTTTCCATTCGGGTGATCTTCTGGTCGGGACGGAAAGTCCCGTCTTCATACCCCTTCAGCCACCCTTTCGCGGTGGCCGAAAGGATATATCCATAGGCCCAGTGGTTGACGGGCACATCGGAGAAGACTTCTCCTACCCGATAATCCAGATCGGAGAACCGGGAAGCCACGGCAGCCAGTTCCGCCCGGGTAATAGGCTTCCCGGGTTGGAATTCCTTCTCGAAGATGCCGTCCAGGATGCCGATATTATAAAGGGTCTGCAGTTCTTCATAGTACCATGCGCCGGGTTTTACGTCTGAGAACGTCTTTGCGGTCATTCTCCTGGTGAACTTGGGATAGTTCCCGTCATACAGGCGGCAGAAGATGACGATGGCTTCTGCCCGGGTCAGGTCATTTCCCGGCTGGACGGTCTTGTCCGGATAACCGATGATGTAACGGATATCTTTGTGTGAATAGACCTGCTCTACCGATCGTTCCTGATCTGCATAGACATATCCCTTGATATTCTGAGGACGTGATTCCTCATAACTTTCTGAATAGATTTCAGCGTCTGCGATCTCGTTCCCGTTTTGTGCATCCACGTATTTTTCCGTGATCTTTGTCAAGGCCGAAGTGCCTTCCTGTGCGCTGACATTGACCGTAAAACAAACGAGGATGCATAAAAATGACAATAGGAAACACAGACCGTATCGTAAACGTTTTGATCGATCCATAATAACAGTCCTTTCATTGTGTGGTTGGATACCCTTTTGATTGCTATCCTGAAAAATGGAGCCGGTGATCGGTTGGGATCCCGGCTCCTGCTAAAGCCATCGGAAAAGCCTGAAAAAAGATGGGATTATTTGATAGGCTTCGCAAGTGAGTCAGGGCATTTCAGATCATAACTGAGGTAGATGGGTCAGGCTTTTCCCATGAACTTATTCACATACTTTTGTTTTTTCTCTTTATTGATAATGCTGTTATTTGTTTTTTCATTGTTCCGGAGTCCCGCTGCCAGCACATTGATACCTGCCAGAATAAGACCGGCCCCGCAGAGATTGGGTGTGGACAGATCCATAAACCAGTAAATCGACAGGAAAACCATAAACGACAGGATCAAAAGAACAGATCCGGGAGAAATCTTTGTCGGGATCTTTCTTTTCTTCTCTCTCGCCTTTTTCTCCGTCCCTTCTTTCTCCGGGCTTCTCTTTCTCATACTCTTCAGAGTCTTATAACAATCCCAGACTCCTCCTCCGCTCCGAAGCTGTTCCACCAGCAAAGACAGGATTGGCCGATCCGGGACCGGGCATCGCTCTTCCAGATAGGAAAACACCTCCTGAAGCCTCAACAGGAATCCTTCCCGGCTCGCTGCCGGGGATGGGAGATATATCAGAACGACCTTGTGATCCTTTGTCACGAATACGGAGTCCGGGCCCATCAGAAAACCGGATTCATCCATCAACAGGTTTTCGGATCCCAGGATCTTACGAAGGATCTCTTCGCAGATATCGACACAGGAGTTGTCCGGCAGGTCCCTG
>CADBSL010000029.1 GCA_902797345.1 uncultured Eubacteriales bacterium | reverse complement strand
GAGCCCCTCTCCGTCGCCTACGGCGACACCTCTCCCCAGAGGGGAGAGGCAAGAATGGAGCAAAGAGAGCCCCTCTCCGTCGCCTACGGCGACACCTCTCCCCAGAGGGGAGAGGCAAGAATGGACCGAAGAGAGCCCCTCTCCGTCGCCTGTGGCGACACCCCTCCCCAGCGGGGAGAGGCAAGAGCAGCGGGGGGTTCCGACGTTCCGCATCCCGGAACTTCTTCCGGAGGAGCTCACAGGCTTGTATAATATTGTGTTCTACAATTAAATAGTCCATCTTCCGTCAGCAGGTAGTCCATGGGGATATCGTTGTCATCCGTGGGGACGCTGCCTATGATCTGGTTCTCGTAGCAGAGCCCGACTTTCACAGCCTGAGGGACTTTCGGCAGGAACCGGTCGTAGTAGCCGGCGCCGAAACCGACCCGGCCGCCCCTGCGGTCGAAGACCACCCCGGGAACGATGACCAGAGAGACCTTCTCCAGGTCCCCCGGCGGACAAACTTCCGGGTCCGGGTCCAGGATGCCGAAGGAATTCCGCTTCAGGCTCTCCCGGCCTTTGTACTCGTAGACTTCCAGCCCCGCCTTCCGGGTCCGGGACAGCAGCACCGTCGCCCCGGCGGCGGTGAGATCATCGATGATCCCCCAGGTATCCGCCTCGTTCCGGAAGGACGCATACAGCATCACGGAGGCTCCTTCGGGCACTTTGGACAGCCCGGAAGCCTTGAAATTACTGCGGATCCGGGCTCCCAGGGCCCGGATCTGCGCATTTTCCATCGAATCACGTTGTTTTAGGTAATTGTGCCTAATTTGTGTTTTCATGCTCAAAAACCCCTTTATCTAGTAAAAATTGTGTTCATTTTGTGACAAAACCATTAACATTTCGGTCGAAGACCGGAAATCTGGGTCTTTTTTGTAGAAAAAAAGGCAAATACATTATATAATAACCATAAATTATGTCAAACATATTCGGAAAAGAGATGGAAAGAAGGGCATTCGGGTCCTTCTGTTGAAGTGCGTAAGGACGTCAAAAATGATTGAGTTTAAAGGAGTAACAAAAAAATACGGGGACAATTTCGCCGTCCGGGATCTGGATATCACCATCGAAGACGGGGAATTTGTATTCATCGTGGGCCCCAGCGGCGCCGGTAAATCCACCTGCATCAAACTGATCATGAAGGAAATCGATCCGGACAAGGGCACTATCGTTATCGATGGAAGAGAAGTCACCCGGCTTCCG
This sequence comes from uncultured Eubacteriales bacterium, assembly GCA_902797345.1. Lineage (GTDB taxonomy): Bacteria > Bacillota > Clostridia > Peptostreptococcales > Anaerovoracaceae > RUG14258. The sequence goes on along the minus strand of CADBSL010000029.1, from coordinate 1,146 downwards.
AAGCGGTTCATCCCGGAACACCGCAGAAAAATCGGCATCGTGTTCCAGGACTGCCGGCTGCTTCCGAAAAAGACCGCTTATGAAAATATCAAATTCGCTATGGACATCGTCCATGCATCCAAAAGAAAGATCAAACGGCAAGTGCCGAAAGTGCTGACGCTGGTCGGGCTGGAGGATAAAGGAAACTATTATCCCCACCAGCTCTCCGCCGGAGAACAGCAGCGCGTGGCCATCGCCCGGGCCCTGGTCAACAGCCCGTCGGTATTGATCGCCGACGAGCCCACCGGCAATCTGGATCCGGAGACCGCCTGGGGGATCATGGAGATCCTGGACCGGGTCAATGAAAAAGGGACCACGGTACTCATGGTGACCCACGCCAAAGAAATCGTTAACAGAATGAATAAGAGAGTCATAGACCTCCGGGACGGCGTGATCGTCCGGGATGAAGAAGAGGGGGCGTACAAGACAGATGGGAGCATTTAGATACACCGTCCGCCAGGCCTTCTCTCAGATCTTCAGAAACAAGAACATGAGCTCGGCTTCCGTCTTCTCCATCACAGCGATGCTGCTGATGGTGGGATTGTTCTTCACCATCATGGTCAATGTGAACCTGATGGCGAAAAACGCGGAGGACCAGTTCGATACCATTTCGGTATATCTGAAAGACACCGTCACTGCAGAGCAGGGGGCGGAACTGGCGGAACAGATCAAAGTGATCGACCACGTGGCCGACGCCAAATACGTATCCAAGGAAGAGGCCATGGCGATCATGAAAGAACGCTGGGGCGAAAACGGCTATCTGCTGGACGGAGTGACCTCCAACCCACTGCCGGCTTCCGTGGAAGTGACCTCGGCGGATCTGGAATACGAAGACAAGATCGTACAGGAACTGAATAAATTCGATGCGGTGGACGAAGTCCGTTTCTACAGAGACGCGATCGAAAAAGTGATGACCATCACCGGCTACATCCAAAAAGGAGCCCTGGCCATCATCATCGTCCTCCTGATCGTATCCCTGATCGTAGTATCCAACACCGTGAAGCTCACGGTACACGCCAGGGAGGAAGAGATCCACATCATGAAATACGTGGGCGCCACCAACTGGTTCGTCCGGGGACCCTTCTTCGTGGAGGGGATCATCATCGG
>CADBSL010000028.1 GCA_902797345.1 uncultured Eubacteriales bacterium | reverse complement strand
TGGCGGAGAGGGTGGGATTCGAACCCACGGTCCCTTGCGAGATCACTGGTTTTCAAGACCAGCTCCTTAAACCACTCGGACACCTCTCCGCATCGCACGAAAAATATTATATATTCTTCCGAATTTTTTGTCAAGGATGGGAGAAGGGCGACGGTTTAAGTGTGATTTAAGTTTTCTCCTTTATGATGGACTTGTTTCCGGAAGAAACAAATGAGAAATCGGACATTCAAACGGGAGGAGAGAATGATGAAAAAGAGAATAACAAAACGTGCTATAGTAGTGATCACGGTCCTGTTGATCGGGGCCATGGCTTTACTGTCGGGATGTCAGGCGGCTTCGGCGGCGAATGGTGCCGGTGAGGCGGCGGCGAAGAGTACTCAGACGGAGGTCCTGGAAGCCGGTGCTGCCGTCAGCGCCATCGATGCTTCGGAAGTGTTCACGGATCGGGATATGGAACAGGAGCCGGATCTGACCGATGCGGTTTATGAGACCCTGTCAGACGGACAGACTCTGACGATCACCGATGAAGGCGTTTATGTCATCAGCGGCAGCGCTTCGGAAGCCCAGATCGTGGTGGAAGCGGAGGACACGGCGAAGGTCCAGATCGTGCTGGACGGAGTGGAGATCAACAATACCGACAGCCCCTGCATCTACGTGAAGAGTGCCGATAAGGTCTTTGTGACCACCACCGAAGGATCGAAAAATGAGCTGACAGTGACCGGGGCCTTCACGGCGGACGGGGACACTAATACCGACGGGGTGATCTTCTCGAAGGATGACCTGGTGATCAACGGCACCGGCATACTGACCATCGAGTCCAGCGACCACGGCATCGTTTCCAAGGATGATCTGAAGATCACCGGCGGCACCATCACGATCACCAGCGCAGGCGACGGGGTCCAGTCCAACGACTCCATCGCGGTTGCGGACGGCATCATCACGCTGGATATCACTGCGAAGGAAGGGTTGGAATCCACCCAGGTGCTGATCTTCGGCGGCAAGATCCATATCCAGGCTTCTGATGACGGCATCAACGGGGCCCAGAAGAACGATACCGATACGCCGCTCATCCAGATCAACGGCGGAGAGATCACCATCTCCATGGGCCAGGGCGATACCGATGCTCTGGATGTGAACGGAGACCTGATCATCAATGGCGGCACAGTGGATATCTCGGCCCAGTCCCCCTTCGATTACGATGGGAACGGTCAGCTGAATGGAGGCACCGTGACCGTGAACGGTCAGCAGGTCAGCGAGCTCATCAACCAGATGATGGGCGGCATGGGCGGTATGCAGGGCGGCCCCCAGGGTGACCAGAACTTCAGTCAGGGTGCTCCGGGACAATCCGGCAGCACCGGCGGGGAGGACTTCATGACTCCTCCGGGCTCCGGCAATGAAAGCACCGACGGCAACACCATGCAGCGGCCCGGCAAAGGCGGCAAAGGACAGGGCGGACAACCACCCCGGCGTCCGGAGGACGGACAGGGAAGCGGCGGTCAGCCCGGCCAGAGCAGTGGCCAGACCACCCAGACAGATGACGGCAGCTGGAGCTAAAAAAACGATACACCAGACAGCCCTTCGGGGCTGTCCTTCTTTTTTGAAAATCATTTTCAAATTCCCTTGACACACCCTATCCTTGAGAGTAAAATGAAAACAGTTTTCAAATTGCGACAGATTATTTGTTTCTGTGTTTATGTGGCAGGGAGGGCTGCCCCTCGCAGCCCGGTGCTTAGGGAGATAAAATGACAACAACAAAATCCAAATACAAAACCAAACAACGGGAAGCCATCCTGGCCTTCTTCCGGTCCAGCCCCGGCCAGCACCTCACCGTCAGCGACCTGAGGAAACACCTTCAGGAGCAGGGAGAGACCGTAGGCACCACCACCATCTACCGGCACCTGGAGAAAATGGTGGATGAGGGGCTGGTGAACAAATACACCATCGACAAAAACAGCTCGGCCTGTTTTGAGTATATTGACCGAAGCATCCACACCCCCGGAGAGATCTGTTTCCACTGCAAGTGCGAAAAATGCGGGAAACTGATCCACCTCCACTGCGATGAGCTGAATGCCATCCAGTCACACCTGATGGATCATCACCGGTTTTCACTGGATCCGCTGCGGACCGTTTTTTACGGGGTCTGCGAAGAGTGTATGGAGAAGGAGAAGGAAAATGAATAGAACGAAAAGAATGGGGATCGCCCTGCTGGCGGTCCTGGCTATAATGATGACCCTGCTGGCGGGATGCGGCTCCTCTCAGGAAGCGGCTGCTCCCGAAGGGGATCAGATCAGCATCGTTACCACCATCTTCCCGGAATACGACTGGGTAGAGAATATCCTGGGGGAGGGTGCTGAGAACGTGACGGTGTCCCAGCTTCTGGACAATGGTGTGGATCTCCACAGCTACCAACCCACGGCGGAGGACCTGGCGAAGCTGTCCACCTGCGACCTGTTCATCTATGTGGGCGGGGAATCCGACGGATGGGTGGAGGATGCCCTGCAGGAAGCCACCAATCCGGATATGGTCGTGATCGACCTGATGGAAGTGCTGGGGGATAACGTCAAGGAAGAAGAGGTCGTGGAAGGTATGGAAGCCGAAGAAGAGGAAGGCCCGGTTTACGATGAGCACGTATGGCTGTCTCTGAACAATGCCCGGACACTGGTGCAGAAAATCAGCGACGGGATCTGTGAGATCGACCCGGACAATGCCGCCCTCTATGAAGCCAATACCGCCGCTTATCTGGAACAGCTGACAGCGCTGGACGCCGAATACCGGGCGGCCGTGGAAGCAGCACCGGTGAAGACCCTGCTCTTTGGAGACCGGTTCCCTTTCCGGTATCTGACGGACGATTACGGTCTGGAATACTATGCAGCCTTTGCGGGCTGCTCTGCGGAGACGGAAGCTTCCTTTGAGACCGTCACCTTCCTGGCCAGGAAGGTGGATGAGCTGGGACTGAAGACGGTGATGACCGTTGATGGCAGCGACCAGAAGATCGCCCAGACCATCATCAGCAGTTCCAAAAACCAGGATGCGGTGATCCGGGTCCTGGATTCCATGCAGACGGCCACTTCAAAGGATGTGGCGGCCGGCAAAACCTATCTATCTACCATGACGGAAAATCTGGCGGTGCTGAAGGAAGCACTGCAGTAGGAGGCAAACTATGGCACAGATCACCTGCCGGGATCTGACCCTGGGATATGACAATGAAGTGATCTTAAAGGGATTGGATTTTACGGTCAACAGCGGAGATTACCTGTGTATCGTCGGCGAGAACGGTTCCGGGAAATCCACTTTGATGAAAACGATATTGGGGCTGACTCCGCCCCTGGGAGGAGAGATCCTCTGGGGAGAGGGGCTGGATGTGAACGCCATCGGCTATCTGCCCCAGCAGACCCTGGTCCAGCGGGATTTCCCCGCATCGGTCCGGGAGATCGTTCTGTCCGGCTGTCAAAACCGGCCGGGCTTTCGTGCGTTCTATAAACCGGAGGACCGGCGGAAGGCGGACCGGAATATGGAGCGGATGGGGATCTTGGACATGGCGAAACGCTGCTACCGGGATCTTTCCGGCGGGCAGCAGCAACGGGTATTGCTGGCAAGAGCCCTGTGTTCGGCGGAAAAAGTCCTGCTGCTGGACGAACCGGTGACGGGACTGGATCCCAAGATCACCCAGGAAATGTATGAACTGATCCAGGGACTGAATGAAGAGGGGATCACCATCATCATGATCTCCCACGACGTGGAAGAGGCGGTGCGCTATGCCAGCCACATCCTCCACATCGGCAAGCACGTGTTCTTCGGACCCCGGGAGGAATATATCCAAAGCGACATCGGGAAGTATTTCCTGCTGCAGGAAGGGGGTGCGTCCGAATGGGAGAAATGATGAGCAAGCTGTCATATTACATGGAGTTCCCCTTTGTGCGCTATGCCCTGATCGTGGGGGTGCTGATCGCATTGTGTTCGTCCCTGTTTGGCGCCACGCTGGTCTTGAAGCGGTTCTCCTTCATCGGAGACGGACTGGCCCATGTGGCCTTCGGCGCCATGGCTATCGCCGCGGTCTTGGATATCACCAATGAAATGACGGTGGTCCTGCCTATCACCATCGTCTGTGCGGTGCTGCTGCTGCGGACCGGGCAGAACACCATCATCAAAGGAGATGCGGCCATCGCCATGATCTCCGTCGGAGCCCTGGGCTTCGGGTATTTGATCATGAATCTGTTCTCCACCTCCTCCAACCTGACGGGGGACGTGTGCAGCACGTTGTTCGGGTCTACTTCGATCCTGACTTTGACCACGAAGGAAGTGTGGCTCAGCGTGATCCTGTCTGTGGTGGTCGTAGTTTTCTTTATCGTTTATTATAACCGGATCTTCTCCCTGACCTTCGACGAGAATTTCGCCCGGGCCACGGGGATGAAGGTGGAATGGTATAATCTGCTGACGGCAGTGGTGATCGCCGTGATCATCGTATTGGCCATGAACCTGGTGGGGTCGCTGCTGATCTCCGCCCTGGTGATCTTCCCGGCCCTGTCCGCCATGCGGATCTTCCAAAGCTATAAATCCGTGATCCTGTTCTCCGCGGGGATCTCCGTGGTCTGTGCGCTGCTGGGGATGCTGATCTCCATCCTGGCGGGAACGCCGGTGGGGTCCACCATCGTGGCGGTGGATGTGGCCGGATTCGCGATCTGCTATATTATTGGGAGAGCCAGGAGCTAGGAGCTATAAGCTTGGAGCTGGCAGCTTCCAGCTTCAGGTTTCCAGGAAAGAGAGGAAAGTATATGAAGAAAACGATTTTGATTCTAATGGCGTTGTTGCTGTCGCTGGGGCTGCTGGCGGGCTGCGGCGGGGACGCCTCCGGAGAGGGTTCCACCGTAGACGAACTCATTGCCCAGCAGGAACAGGAAGCCAAGCACGATTCTCAGTTTTACGCCAATACGGACCTGACGAAGGAGGAAGAGATGAGTTCTTCCGGAAAGACCTATTCGGGAATTATGGAATATGACCCGGCGGATATCGATCTGGACCTGACCACCATGTCCGCCACGATGGTCTATTCGGAGGTCAGCAGCATGATCGCTTCACCGGAGGATTATGTGGGGCTGATCGTGAAGATGGACGGCACTTCCGCCTCGTATTATGACGATACCACCAATAAGACTTACTACGCCTGCATCATCAAAGATGCCACGGCCTGCTGCGCCCAGGGCATCGAATACGATCTGATGGAGGAATACGGGAAAGATGCTTACCCGGCGGATGAAGGCTTTGTCTCCGTCATCGGCGAATTCAGCACCTACGAGGAAGAGGGCCAGCCCTATATCACCTTGAAGAATGCGCAGCTAGTACAGTAAAGAAGAAAATCCCTCCCACAAAAGTGAGAGGGATTTTTTGGTGGAGATGGTGTGGCCGTCTCTTTTTTTATTTGGTGATGGCTTTGAATGCGGCAGCCTGAGCGGTCATGCCTCTTTCGGAAGCCAGCCGTTCGATGGAGGAAGCGCCGAAGAAACCGTCGATCTCCGGAACGTTCTTGATAACGTAAGCGGCGTCTTCCGGATCAGCGATGGGGCCGCCGTGGCAGATGACCATGATGTCCGGATTGACTTCCCGGCCGGCTTTGATGATCTCGCGGATCTTCACGCAGCAGTCATCCAGGGTTACAGCGGTTTCTGCACCGATGGTGCCCTTTGTGGTCAGGCCCATGTGTGCCACCAGGATGTCTGCACCGGCTTCCGCCATGGCCTTGGCCTGTTCCGGATCGAAAACGTAGGGGCAGGTCAGCATATCCAGTTTGTGAGCTTCCCGGATCATTTCCACTTCCAGGCCGTAGCCCATGCCGGTCTCTTCCAGGTTTGCCCGGAACTTACCGTCGATGAGGCCCACTGTGGGGAAGTTCTGTACGCCGTTGAAACCCTGATCCTTCAGCTGCTTCAGGAAGATGTCCATGACGCGGAAGGGGTCTGTACCATTGACGCCGGCCAGGACCGGAGTCTTTTTAACGATGGGCAGTACTTCGCAGCCCATTTCCTGCACGATGGCATTGGCATCGCCGTAGGCCAGCAGTCCGGAGAGGGACCCGCGGCCGGCCATTCTGAACCGTCCGGAGTTGTAGATGATCAGCATGTCCACATCGGCGGCTTCACTGCATTTTGCGGTGATGCCGGTACCGGCGCCAACACCTACCAGGATCTTGCCCTGAGCGACCTGTGCTTTAAAGTTTTCCATGATTTCCTGTCTTGTGCTTCTTAACATGAGTCTTTCCTCCTTATTTATTCATCAGTTCGATCAGCTTCTTTGCGGCGGTTTCCGCAAAGGCTGCGTCGTTGATATTGTTATCCATTTCAGTGATGTTTACCTTGGGGTTGGTGATCCCGTTCTTCAGACCGGCATACAGCGCAGCCCGTTCTTCCAGACCCTCAAAGGGCTGGCCCTCCGCGTCGATCATGGAGACGCCCTTCAAGGGCAGGAGCAGTTCCATCTCGGTCTCTGCCTGGTTCCATTTTTCCACCAGGCGGCGGGCGATCTCTTCATTTTCTTCCACGGTGGTCCGCATCAGGGTCACAGTGGGGTTGTGCTTATACAGGTTCCGGTCTTTGAACTGTTCCGGCACGGTGTCGATGGGGCCGAAGTTCACCATATCCAGTGCGCCGACGGAGACCACCTGAGGGATCTTGTTCCGGATGGCAGCGCCGCAGCGGTCCGGACCGGCTGCCAGCACACCGCCGACGACTTCATCGCACCATTCGGTGGTGGTCAGATCCAGCACGCCGGCAAAGAATCCGGCATCCACCAGGGCTTCCATGGTCTTGCCGCCGGTGCCGGTGGCATGGAAGACCAGCACTTCATAGCCTTCCTTTTCCAGGTAGGCTTTTGCCTGGTCGATGCAGGGGGTGGTGACGCCGAACATGGTGGCGGCGATCAGGGGCTTCGCATCTTCTGTTTCCGGTTTCAGATTTCCTTTCATCCCAACCATTCCTGCCATGGCCAGCACGGCATTGCGGAAGATGGTCTTGGAGATTTTGTTCAGTCCGGCCACGTCGACGATGGAGGGCATCATGATGATGTCGCTGGTGCCCACATACTGGGATACGTTCCCGGAAGCCATGGTGGAGACCATGAGTTTCGGTACGCCGATGGGGAGGGCTCTCATGGCCGGGGTGGCCAATGAAGTACCGCCGGATCCGCCCAGGGAGAGGATCCCGTCAAATTTGCCTTCCGCATACAGCTTCGGGATCAGGGCCTCCATACCCTTGGAGAGGGCTTCTGTTCCCAGGGCCCGATCCTGCTTCTCCGCGATGGCGGTGATGTCATATCCGGCTGCAGCAGCTACTTCTTTGTTGCTGACATCCGGTTCAAAGAGAGGTTCAAATACGCCGGAGTGGATGGTGAAGGTCTTCAGACCTAATTCTTCCACCAGGTTTTTGACATACAGGAATTCCTGTCCTTTGGTGTCAAAGGTCCCGGCGATAGCGATCGTTTTCATGTGTGACTCCTTTCTGTTAAAGGGTGTTCATGGTTACGCTTCTGCCGAAATGAAAATGCAGGGGCAGAATGGTTTCGTTACTTTCATTCTACCCCTGCATTCGGATTTTGCCATGTGTTTATATTCTTTTTTCTTGTGTTTTTCTTTGCAAATAACGGAGACTCATTCTTCCATGCTCCGGGCACGGTATTCCATGGGGGAGAGCCCCTCGTATTTTTTGAAGAGCTTGGAAAAATGAGCGTAGTCGGAATACCCGACGTTTTCCGCCACCTGGCGGCAGCTGTCGGTGCCGGAGCGGAGCAGTTCCTTTGCTTTTTCCAGTCGGAATCGGATCAGGTATTCGGAAAAGCTGGTGCCGGTATCCT
>CADBSL010000027.1 GCA_902797345.1 uncultured Eubacteriales bacterium | reverse complement strand
TTTTGAAGAGTGTATGAATGTTGTAGTTATTTTTCTTTTTTGTGCCATCCTGATCGGCTGCGTGGTGACGGGTCATTCCATCATCGGTGCACTTTTGGTGGGACTGGCGTTGTTTGTGATCTATGGAAGATGGCAGGGGCACAGCCGGAAAGCCCTGTGGGAGATGTCGGTCTCCGGCGTCCGGACCGTGAAAAACATCCTGATCACCTTCCTGTTCATCGGGATGCTGACGGCACTGTGGCGGGCTTCCGGCTGCATCGCCACCATCATCTGCTACACCTCGGGCTTCATCACCCCGTCGGTGTTTCTTTTGGTGACGTTCCTCTTGTGCAGCGGGCTGTCCTTCCTGACGGGGACGTCCTTCGGGACCGCCGCCACGGTAGGGGTGATCTGTATGAGCATCGCCCGGACATTGCAGCTGGATGTTTTCTGGGTGGGAGGAGCGATCCTTTCCGGAGCCTTTTTCGGGGACCGCTGCTCGCCGGTGTCCACCAGCTGCCTGTTGGTCTGCGACCTGACGAAAACAGAGATCTATGATAATATCCGGCGGATGATGAAGACGGCGCTGGTGCCGTTTCTGTGCACCTGCCTGGTCTATCTGGGAGCGGGATTTTTGACCCGGGGAGCAGGAGGATCTGTCGATGTTTACGGTCTGTTCCGGCCGGCTTTTGCGATCCACCCGCTGTGTCTGCTGCCGGCGGCGGTGATACTGGTGCTGGCGTTCCTGAAAGTCAGCGTAAGGAAGACGATGGGAGCCAGCATCCTGACGGCTTTGCCCATCGCGATCTTCCTGCAGCATCTTCCGGCGGGAGAGGCCCTTCGCACACTGGTGCGGGGGTTTTCTGCGGCGGATCCTCAGGTGGCGGCGGTGATGGACGGCGGCGGGATCCTTTCCATGGTCCGGGTGGCCTGCATCGTCTGCATCGCGTCCTGCTACTCCGGGTTGTTCCGGGGGACGGGGCTTCTGGACTTTCTGGAACAGGGACTCCGAAAGCTGGCTCGAAAGACCCATCCGTTCTTTTCCGTCCTGCTGACCTCCATCCCGGCGTCCATGATCTCCTGCAATCAGACCCTGGCCATCATGCTGACCCACCAGCTTTGTGAAGGGCTGGGGATGAAAAAGGAAAAACTGGCGCTGAGCCTGGAGGATACGGTGGTGATGATCGCGGCGTTGGTGCCCTGGTCCATCGCCGGCACCGTGCCGCTGGATTCCATCGGGGCCCCGTATATCTGTCTGCTGGCCGGTGTATATCTGTATCTGGTGCCTCTGTGGCAGGGGATCGTGCACCTGCGGAAGATCCGGAAAAGTCCGGTATCTTTTCCGCCCGGGGTATGATAAAATAGAGAAAACAATCGCAAGGAGGCGGGAGCATGAGTATCACGAGGATCGTTTACTATACAGGGGAAAACGGAAGTGCCCGGCGTTTTGTCCGGAACATGGAAGAAAGCGGTGCAGCATCGCTGATCCGTCGGGAGGACGGAAACGAGCGGTATGAATACTTCTTCTCCGCCACGGACCGGGAGACCGTGATGCTGGTGGACCAGTGGCGGGACCAGGACGCCATCGACGTGCATGAACGTTCTCTGATGAAGAAGGACGTGCTGGAGCTGCGGAAGGACTACGGACTCAAGATGCGGATCGAGCGCTATTATTCAGAACTGGAATATGATGACGGCAGCCGGGAGTAATCCCGGCTTTTTCTCTTACAACTATTTGATAGAGTCCGCAAATGTGGTAAAATAGAAGCATCTATAATCATTCGGAAGGGAGGCTTGAAGTTGAAGCGAATCGTGAGGGTTGCAGTACTATTGATCTTAATATTGGCATTCGGCACAATGGCTGCATTTGCGGAGGGGGATCCGTCGCAGGACACCCTGGCTTTTTCCCCGGGACAGGCAGCCAAAAAAGCTGCGGCAGCGTCCATCACCGTTTCGGCGAAGAGCATCCTGGAGCCTCAGAGCCCCTTTCGGGATACGAAAGGCCACTGGGCGGAGCGCTACATCGCCAGGGCCGTTTGGATGGGGTTGATGAACGGGTATGATGAGAATCGTTTCGGACCGGACGATCCGGTGACCCGCGGGCAGTTTGTGACGGCCCTTTACCGGCAGGCCGGCAGCCCGGAGCCGGCGGAAAGCGCTCCTTTCCGGGACATTTCCGGAGAGATCGAAGAGTTTCGGAAGGCCATCGCCTGGGGCTATGAGAACGGGTATGTGGACGGCAAAGAGAACAACCGGTTCGAACCCCGGTCGGTCCTGAGGCGGCAGGAGGCCATGAAGATCCTCTACAGCTGTTCCGGCAATCTTCGTGGAATGGAAACTTTATTTACCGCAACTTACGAACGCTATTACAAAGATACGCCGGATCTGGCCGATTGGGGCAAGACGCCTATGTACTGGGGCGTGTACAATGGCCTGATCGCGGGAAAAGATGATCATAGACTGAAGCCGAAGGAAACCGCCACCCGGGCCCAGCTGGCGAAGATCCTGACCGTTTATGCCCAGCGGTTCGGGACCCCCGGAGAGGAGGGTGCAGAATGAAAAAACCGATCCTTAGTGTGATAACCATCCTCCTGGTGCTGGCTTTGTCGAGCCTGGCCGTCACGGCGGAAGGGATGCCGAGGAAACCGGGGTTTTATGACCTGGAAGTGAGCGGCAAGTATTCCTCCTTCGTCTCCCTGAAAGCACTGACCCTTGAGGAAGATCCCATCGAAGGGAAGGACCTCTCCATCGGAGATAAAGAGACCACCTTCTACCGGGAAGCGGCGAAGATACAGCTCAAATATGGATGGGCGGAAAAGGGCCGGCAGTATCTGATCACGGTCCAGAAGGGGACGGACAGCGTGCCTTCACTGGACAGTCTGGTTTATCTGGATCAGCAGACCGCAGACAGCGGCAGCATCACCTTCGTGCTTTATCCCGGCGAGCTGGAGGACCGGGCCCAATACGGGATCTATGTTTCCGGAAGTTCGGCGGAAGGATTCACGCCTCAGAAACTGGCCGCCTCGTTCCGGTATTATGACGGAACACCGGAAGCATCGGAAATGGAAGAGTCCCTGATATTTGAGGAGATCCAGCGGGCGCTGAAGACCGGCGTCCAGGTGCTGGCGGCGGAGTGAAAGGAGCCTTTCCATGAATTATCTGAAGCCATTGGTCCCTCTGGGTTTTTTGGGCCTGGCAGGAGCCATCCTGAATGCGGTCGGGAAGATGGCACAAAGAGGGTACGCAGGGATCCTGTGGACCCTGGGAGCCTTTCTCTGCGTGTCCTTTGTGGCTTTGGCACTGTATTCGATAAAAGTACTGTATGGAAAAAAAGACGAGGACGACAAGGATGACGACGAGGGTGAATGAGGAAGCCTTACCGAATATCATAGAGGTCACGGATCTGGAGGACCCGGAGCTGGATGTGTACGCCAGGCTGACGGAAAACCAGCTGTTGAACCGGGAGGATCCGGCCAGGGGGCTCTTCATGGCGGAGAGTCCAAAGGTGATCCAGCGGGCACTGGCAGGAGGATATGAGCCGGTGTCCTTTCTCGTGGAGCGAAAACAATTGAAAGAAGAAGCCCGGGAGATCCTGGAGCAGTGCCCGGGGGTGCCGTTGTACGTGGCGGAATACGAGGTGCTGCGGGAGCTGACAGGGTTCCCCATGACCCGGGGAGTCCTCAGCGCCATGAAGCGAAAGCCCCTTCCCACCGTAGAGGAGGTCTGCCGGGGAGCCCGGCGTGTGGCGGTGATGGAGCAGGTGATGAACCCCACCAACGTGGGAGCGATCTTCCGCTGTGCGGCGGCGCTGAACATGGACGCGGTGCTGTTGACGCCGGACTGCAGCAATCCCCTGTACCGGCGGGCCATCCGGGTGAGCATGGGAACGGTATTCCAGATCCCCTGGACCATGATCGGCGTCGGTCAGGGAGGCCGAAAGGATTTTGGTCTGACGGGGAACCAGGGAGTGTGGCCGGAGGAGGGCCTCCGGGAACTGCACCGTCTCGGATTCAGGACAGCCGCCATGGCACTGAAGGAGGATTCCATATCCATTGACGATCCGAGTCTCCTTCAGGAGGAAAAGCTGGCGGTCATTTTAGGGGCCGAAGGAGACGGACTCACGGACCGGACCATCGCAGATTGTGACTATACGGTGATGATCCCCATGTCTCACGGAGTGGATTCGCTGAATGTAGCGGCGGCCAGCGCTGTGGCGTTCTGGCAGTTGGGAAGGAAGTAAAAAACGATGGAAAAGAAGCACGTCCACGTAGTGGCGGCGATCATATACAAAGAGGAAAGCCAGGAGCCCGGAGGGACACCGGGAAAAAGGATCTTCGCCACCCAGCGGGGATACGGCCCTCTGGCGGGCGGTTGGGAGTTCCCCGGCGGAAAAGTGGAACCCGGGGAGACCCTGGAGGACGCTCTGGTCCGGGAGATCCGGGAGGAACTGGACACACAGATCACCGTGGAGCGGTATTTCGACCGGGTGGAATATGAATATGACACTTTTTATTTGGAAATGGATTGCTTCCTCTGCACGGTGGCGGCAGGGGACCTGGTACTGAAAGAACACGCAGACAGTGCATGGCTCACGGCGGAGACTTTGGACAGCGTCGACTGGCTGCCGGCGGACATCTCCCTCATCGGGAAGATCCGGCAGTCCATGTTTTAAGAAATGAAAGAAGAAGACAAGATGACAGAAACGAAGGTCATGCCGCCTCATCTGCGGCGGCGCAGGATCTGGATTTTGATCCTCGCGGTCCTGGCAGTGATCGTGGTGGGAACAGCGATATATATCGGCAGCTATTATCACGCAGACGGATCGGCTATGGACGCGGTCCAGCGGCCGGCGGCCGGCGTGGAAACGGAGGATTCCGAAGGAGACTGGATCACCTTCCGGAAGGCAGAGCCGACCGGGACCGGAGGGGAGGACGCGTCCTCCATCGGGTTGATCTTCTATCCCGGCGGGAAGGTCCAATACGAATCTTACGGGCCGTTGATGGAGATGCTGGCGAAGGAAGATATCGTCTGTGTATTGGTACACATGCCCGGCAACCTGGCGGTGCTGGACAAGGATGCGGCGGAAGATGTGATGGCGGCGTATCCGGACATCCGGGAGTGGTACATCGGCGGCCACTCGCTGGGAGGCGTCATGGCTGCAGCCTTCGCGGGGGACCGGACGGAGGCGTTGGAAGGCGTCTTTTTCCTGGGGTCCTATACGACAGAAGATCTGTCCGACAGCGGGCTGAAGGGATTGACCCTGACCGGGTCGGAAGACGGTGTTCTGGACCGGAAAAAATATGAAGAGAACCGCGGGAATCTGCCCGCGGGAACGGTAGAAGTGACGATCCCCGGCGGGAACCACGCCGGATTTGGAAGTTATGGTCCTCAGAAGGGGGACGGAGAAGCGAGTATTTCCCCGGAAGCTCAGCAGGAAAGCACGGCGGCTGCGTTGACGGAGTGGATCCGGGAACAGGAGTAGAAAATGGAACAGGTAAGTCTTTTTGAAAAAGAAGTCGCCCGGCCCCTGGCGGACCGGATGCGGCCCCGGGACCTGACGGAATATGTGGGACAGAAGCATCTCCTGGGAGAAGGGAAGATCCTCAGACGGCTGATCGAAAACGACCAGATCTCTTCGATGGTGTTCTGGGGACCGCCGGGCGTGGGGAAGACCACCCTGGCGAAGATCATCGCCGGCCGGACGAAGGCCTCTTTCATCGACTTTTCGGCGGTGAACAGCGGCATCAAAGAGATCCGGGAAGTTATGAAAAAAGCCGAGGACAACCGACGTTTCGGAGAGAAGACCATCCTCTTCGTGGACGAGATCCACCGGTTCAATAAGGCCCAGCAGGACGCCTTCCTGCCCTTTGTGGAAAAGGGCAGCATCATCCTCATCGGTGCCACCACGGAAAATCCATCCTTTGAGATCAACGGGGCGCTTTTGTCCCGGTGCAAGGTCTTTGTTTTAAAATCTCTGGAAACGGAAGAGATCCTGGAGCTCCTGGAGCGGACCATGAAGGATCCCAGGGGTCTGGGGAACCAGGAAGTCCGGATGGAGGAAGGGATCCTGGGGAAGATCGCGGCCTTTGCCAACGGGGATGCCCGGACCGCTTTATCCACTCTGGATATGGTGGTGCTGAACGGAGAGTCCGACGGGAAGGGCGTCATCACCGTCAATGAGGAGACCCTGGAGCAATGTATTTCCCGGAAGTCTCTGCTCTATGACAAAAATGGAGAGGAACATTACAATCTCATCTCCGCCCTCCATAAATCCATGCGGAATTCCGATCCGGATGCGGCGGTCTACTGGCTGGCCCGGATGCTGGAGGCGGGAGAAGATCCCATGTATATCGCCCGCCGGGTGACCCGATTCGCCAGCGAAGACGTGGGGTTGGCGGACCCGAATGCCCTGCCCCTGGCGGTGGCGGCTTTCCAGGCCTGTCACCTGATCGGCATGCCGGAGTGCAGCGTCCACCTGACGGAGGCGGTGGTGTACCTGTCCCTGGCACCGAAGTCCAATGCTATGGAAGTGGCCTATCTGACCGCCCGAAAGGATGCGGAGGAGCAGCTGGCGGAACCGGTGCCGCTGCACCTTCGGAACGCGCCCACCCGGCTGATGAAGGAGCTGGATTACGGGAAGGGTTATCGGTATGCCCACGATTTCGAAGAAAAAGTGACGGATATGCAGTGTCTCCCGGATTCTCTGGAGGGACGGCAGTACTATATCCCCACGGAAATGGGGAAGGAGGCCCGGTTCAAGACCCGGTACGAACAGCTCAAAGCCTGGAAAAAAGCGCAGAGAGAAAAGGAACCGGAAAAATAGGGTTTTTCGGAAGCGGAAGAGAACGAAAAAGAGGATGCTCGATGGCATCCTCTTTTATAATGAAACGATCCGTTATCTCCAGATCGTATAGACATCCTTGCCCAGGCTGTTGTCATGGTACCAGGTCTGCCCTTTGTCATTGATATAGACCAGGGTCTCCTGACCGTTGATGGTGTATTTGAAGACCCACCCGGTGACGTCTTTGGATTCTCTCCCCAGGAACCCGTTGTACTTGCCTACCAGGGTCGTGTTATTTCCTGTAGGCTGGCTTTCGACCATCCGCCGGAATTCATTGGCGTAACACTGGGCGACCCCTTCAGAGGTGACCGCCTTTCCGGCATCCGGACCGTATTTGCTGATGTAGTTGGCCCCCCAGTCCCCGGAAGGCTCCGTGATCAGTACGGTACGGGTGTTATTGTCCCAGCCGACGTTGTACCCCAGACCTTCTGCCAGGAAACGGATCGGCGCATAGGTCCGCCCGCCCAACACCTGAGAGAGGGTATCCATCTGAACGAGGCGGTGATAGGAAAAATACCACCGGCCCTTGCCGTTGTGCAGGTCGATGTACTGCCATGCCTGATTGGTCCCGATGGGGAAACGCACCGTTACGTTCAAATACATTTTTGTTCCGCTGATCGTGACCGGAACGTTGTCGCGGTAGAAGACGGCTTCCCGGGCGTCATTGTTCCAGTCCACGCCCACGTTGTTCATGAAATTGGCCACGGCCCGGAAGGGGACCATGGTCCGCCCCTGATTATCGATAAAGGGGGAGCCCAGGTCGCCGGTGAACGCGACGGCCTGTCCGCCTACGTTGATTTTTACGTTTGAAGATTCTGCGCTGACGAATGTGACGATGCCGCCGAGCACCATCGTGATCACCAGTATAACCGCCAGCAGTTTTTTTGTTGTGGTTCTGTTCATTCCAATCCCTCCTGATATTTCTATTTTACACTATACAGGGAAAAAACGGAACATCGAATTTTTTCGGACCGAAGATTTGTGTTTGTCGTATGTCCGGAAAGGAGGTGCTCTTGAGAAAACAGGAGATTCATAGTAAAATGAAAGGGAAAAAACGATCAAGAGAGGCACTATGAGATTTGAAGACAAATACTTCCTCCGGAAGATCCCGGACCCGAAGCGGTTGGAGGAGTACGGGTTCCGGCGGGAGGAAGACGGAACGCTTTACTATACAAAAGGATTGAAAGAAGAAACTTTCCGGGCAGAGGTCCGGGTGAGTCCCTCGGGAGAGACCCGGGGGACACTGGTGGACCTGGAATTTGGGGATGAGTTTTATCAGATCCATTCAGACAACCAGCGGGGAGCTTTCGTGGCGGAGATCGCCGGGGAATACGGAGAACTGCTGGAGGAGATCGCCCGGGAATGCTTCATCCCTCAGCCCTTCATCCACCCTCAGTCCAATCGGATCGCCCGAAAGGTCCTGGAGGAATTCGGCGACCGTCCGGATTTCCCCTTTGCCAAGATCGAGGGGGCCGGGGTATTCCGAAATCCGGACAACAATAAATGGTATGGGCTGATCATGGAAGTGGATAAGAGCAAGCTGAATAAACCCGGGGAAAAAACAAAACCACAGGAAAAGGAAAAGATCGAAGCTTTGAATGTGAAGGTGGATCCGGAACAGGTGGCCGGATTGATCCGGGAAGAAGGCATTTACGAGTGCTACCACATGAACAAGAAGTACTGGGTCACTGTGGCGTTGGAGGATGTGGTGCCGGACGAGAAGGTTTTGGAACTGCTTCGGGAAAGCCGGGGGTTTACCCTGGGGAAAAGGAGAACGAGCGGCAGAAGACGGAAGGCCGGCGGAGCGGGAGCTGTTGGAGAAGCCGGTAAGGGTGATGGATCGGAGACCCCCCGGAATTGGCTGATGCCCGCTAACGTAAACCACTTTGATGTGCCGGCGGCGCTGGAGCGGGACAAGGTCCTGCTGTGGAAGCACGGGACCCGGGTCCGGCCCGGCGATCTGGTCTATATGTATTTTTCCGCCCCGGTGTCGGCAATCCGATACCGGTTTCGGGTGGTGGAGTCGGAGATCGACTATCACTTCAGCGATGAAAAGATGAATGAACGGGGAGAAAAGGCCATGCGGATGGAACTCCTGCAGGAATTCGATCCGCCCTTCCCCCTGTCGGAGATGAAAAGAATGGGAGTGGGTGCCGTCCGGGGACCTCGGTTTATCCCGGAGGAACTGGAAGAGAGGATCCTTCGGTCTTCCCTTTCTCACCTCCCATTCGGTGAAGATAAAGGAGAAGGAAAATGAAAAAAGAAGTGCCGGCAAGGGTGACGGTGATCCTGCTGGCGATCGCGGCCGGGTGCTGCGTGTTTGGCTGGATGAACGGGGAAGCCCACGCGGTCTTTGTCAAGGCTGCCAGCATCTGTCTGGAGTGTATCGGCCTTGGTTAGCCGCTTCAGAAAGATCATCCAGGCAGGCTGGGGGATCCTGACCAACGGATATGCGGCGGGGTTCCTGCCGGGCGGACCCACATTGTATTCGGGCCCGCTGAAGCATTTCTGCGTACCGGGCATGAATTGCTACTCCTGCCCCGGCGCTCTGGGGGCCTGCCCCATTGGTGCGGTCCAGGCGATCCTGGACGGCCGGCACCGGGGATTCCCGTTTTATGTGCTGGGTTACCTGGCCATGGCCGGATTGCTGGCGGGTCGGTTCATCTGCGGATGGCTGTGCCTTTTCGGATTGATCCAGGAACTTTTATACAGGATCCCCACGCCTAAGATCCGGGTCCCGGACCGGGCGGACCGGATCCTTCGATATCTTAAATATGTCGTGCTGGCGGTGCTGGTGATCGGCATCCCGCTGGTCTACCGGACGGAATTGGGGCTGGGCGTTCCCGCCTTCTGCAAATACCTGTGTCCGGTGGGGACCCTGGAAGGGGGGATCCCCATGGCGATCCTTCAGGACAGCCTTCGGGCCACGTTGGGAGCGCTGTTCAGGTGGAAGGTTTTCCTGTTGATCCTTTGCGTCTTGGCGTCGGTGTTCATTCACCGTCCGTTTTGCAAATACATCTGTCCCCTGGGAGCGTTGTATTCCCTGTTCCAGAAGGTGAGTCTGGTGCGGATGAACGTGGACACGGGGGTCTGCATCGACTGCGGCGCCTGCGGAGAGGCCTGCCCAATGAATGTGGTCCCCTGCCGGGAGCCCAATAGTCCGGAATGCATCCGGTGCGGAGAGTGTACGGAAGTCTGTCCGGTGAAGGCATTGTCCTTCCGTCCGGCAGGAAAACGGAAAAACTGTAAGGAGGAAATGAGTGGATGAAAAAGAAATGGTTCACGATCGTATTGATCGCTTTGATGGCGGTCTTGCCGGCAGCCTGCGGGTCGCAGCCGGCGGAAGACAGCGGGGCCTCCGGCGACGGAGCGGCGGCCGCGGAAACGGCTTCGGAGGAGACGGTCCAGGTAATGTTTGCCACAGAAGACCTTTCCCTGGAACCGGTCACCAGCGAGCAGCTTTTTTCAGACAATAAGATCACGATGATCAATGTCTGGGCCACCTTCTGCGGCTACTGCATCGAAGAAATGCCGGATCTGGAGATCCTGAAGAGCCGGCTGGAGGAGAAGGGCTGCGGGATCATCGGTGTCGTGGGAGATATCGAAGGGGCCCAGGACAAACAGCATCTGCGGGATGCGCTGGAGATCGTGGAGTCGACCGGCGTCACTTATCCGAACCTCCTGCCCTGGGACAATTTCGAATACATGCTTCCGGTACCGGGTTATCCCACCACATTTTTCGTGGATTCGGAGGGGAACCTCATTGGGGATCCGGCGGTAGGAGCCCGGGGAGCAAATGATTATGAGGCGCTGGTGGATGAGGCCCTGGCGGCCATCGGTGAATAAGGATGAAAGTACAGCTCAAAGGGAAAGAGAATAGAATACTTCGGAGGCGAAGGGCCCTGGCGGCGGCTGCTGCGGCGTTGATGGTCCTTTGCAGCGGAGCGGCGTTCCCGGCTTTCGGGGAGAGTTCGGCGGCTGCGGATCCGGCCCCTGCTGTCTTCGCCTGTCCCTCCGTCACGGGTGCTCTTCACGTGGAAGGGACCCGGTTGGTGGGCTCCGGCGGGCAGCCGGTCCAGCTTCGGGGCATCAGTACCCACGGATTGGCCTGGTTCCCCCAGTATGTGAACGAGGCCTGCCTGAAGCAGATGAGGCAGGAATGGGGAGCCAATGTATTTCGGATCGCGATGTACACGGATGAGTACGGCGGGTACTGCAGCGGAGGCGACCGGGAGGCCTTGAAACAGAAGATCCGGGAGGGGGTCCTGGCAGCACAGAAACAGGATCTGTACGTGATCCTGGACTGGCATGTGCTGAACGACCGGGACCCCAACAAATACGCAGCGGAGGCAAAAGCCTTTTTCAGTGAAATGGCCGGAGAATTTGCCGGGATGGATCATGTCCTCTACGAGATCTGCAATGAACCCAACGGAGGCACCTCCTGGCAGCAGATCCGAAATTATGCGGCCCAGGTGATCCCGGTGATCCGGGGGAAAGATCCCAATGCGGTGATCCTGGTGGGGACCCCGAACTGGTCCCAGCAGGTGGACCAGGCAGCGGCAGATCCGATCCGGGGATATGATAATATCATGTATACGCTGCATTTTTATGCGGCCACTCACAAAGACGATCTTCGGCAGCGGATGACCCGGGCGGTGCAGTCGGGCCTGCCGGTCTTCGTATCGGAGTTCGGGATCTGCGATGCCAGCGGGAACGGCGCCATCGACGAAGCGGAGGCAGACCGGTGGGTAAAGGAGATGGATCGGCTGGGGGTGAGCTATGTGATGTGGAGTCTGTGCAACAAGGCGGAAAGCGCCTCTGTGCTCTCGCCTTCCTGCACGAAGACCTTTCAGTTTACGGAAAGTGACCTTGCTGCCGCCGGGAAGTGGCTTCGGAAGACGTTGATCCGGGAGGCGGCTTCAGAGGGCAGCGGTTCCGGGGAGGTCCCCACGAACAGAGAGTTTCGCTTCAGACCGAAATTCCTTCCCGGAAACAGCATGAAATCAAAGAAGATCGCCGGCCGGGCCTCACAGGAGAGTGCGTTGTCGACGGCTTCTATCACCGGAGGATTGACGCAGACTGCCGCCCTTCGGAGCAGCTGGGAGGAGAACGGAAAGGCTGTCCGCCTTTATGATGTGAAGGTGGTGAATGAAACGAAAAAAGCGATCACCGGCTGGTCGTTGAGCCTGGATCTGGATAAAAGCTTTGAACTCCGGCAGATCTGGGGCGCCAAAGGTCAGATCAAAGGAAACACCCTGACGCTGACACCGGAGAGCTACAACCGGACCGTGGCTGCCGGCGGGGCTGCCGGAGAGATCGGTTTTATCCTGGTGGAACGATAACAGAGGAACACACTAAAAAAGGAGACCCTGCGGGGCCTCCTTTTTGATTGCCTGAGGTCGGATCAATACCAGAGGTTGAACACTTCGTCTTCGGAATCCCAGTACCAGATCTCACCCATGTCGTTGATGTAGATCTCATCGCCGTTATATTCCGGGAAGGAGAAGCGCCAGCCGGTGGTGTCTTCTTCCCCCTCCAGGTAGTTTTCTTCCTGGCTGACGAATTGGACCGGGGTGTCCTTTTTCGTCAGGAACTTCCGGGCGAATTCTTTGGCGTACAGCGTCGCTGTTGCCCGGGACGTAACAGGATAATCTCTGTCGAATTCCTTCTGGATCATATCCTGCCCCCAGGTTTTTTCCGGTGAGGGCACCAGCAGCACGGTCCGGGTGCTGTTGTCCCAACCGACCGTGTACAGGAAGGATTCTGCCAGGAACCGGATCGGGGCGTAGGTCCGGCCGCCGCGGATGATGGCTTTGGTATCCATGGTGCTCAGCCGATCCCAGGAGGTGATGATCTCGCCGTTTTCATCATATAGATTGTAGCTTTCCCATACCTGATTGGTGTCGATGGGGAAGCGGACGCAGTAATTCATGGTTACGTTGTGACCGTTGATCGTCACCGGGACCTCTGCCCTTCCAAACAGGGCTTCCCGGGATTCATTGTCCCAGTCCACCACTACCCCGGGCATGAAGTTCGCTACCGCCCGGAAGGGCACCAGGGTCCGGTTATCGTTGTTGATGAACGGAGCACCCAGATCGCCTTCAAATTTTACTGCCTTGCTGCCAACGTTGACTTTGACGTTGGAGGATTCTGCGTAGACCGCTGTGATGCTGCATGAAAGCAGCAGGACAAGGGCCAGCAGGACTGCAATGATTCTTTTTGTGTTTTTCATCAATAACCCTTCTTTCTTTTGTAATATTAAAATCAACACTAATATTATATCACAGATAGCAGAAAAGGATCAGAAGTTTCTATCATGATAATCATGAAAAACATGCTCTTTACTTTCTCGCCGCCCGGTCGTAAGATGGGGAAGGAATCGAGAAGAACGATCCGTAACATATGGTGATCATGCACCCCCAAGATGATTGCCCTCAACCACGCTTCAGCAGTGCGCCTTTTGACGGACTGCTTTTTTTTCGGCATAAATTAGCCGTTGCAAAGAATAATTAGCAGTGATTTATAATGGTTACCTCTTGACAACTCCTGTTAGTTAGCATATACTAATTAGCAGTGAAAACTAAGGACAGGATACTCATGAGAGCGGAAGATTATGCTGAAAAACTGAATAAGCTGGATATCGAACATCCGCAGGCACTGAAACGGCTCCGAATGGCGCTGGCTTCCGGAGGGGAAGAGGGCGTGCTTCGGTGGCTGGATCAGCGAAGACAGGATACCTACGCGGTGGATATCATCGAGCATTTCGGCTTGACGGCGGGCCGGGTGGCCAATATCATGAAAAAGCTGGAGGAGCGGGGGTACATCCAACGGATTCCGGACGCCGACGACCAGCGGCGGGCCCGGATCTTTCTGACGGAGGAGGGTCACCGGAAGGCAGCCTTGCTGCAACAGGAAATGGACCACCGGAATCAGCTGATCATCGAGCGACTGGGGGATTCTGTGGGAGATTTTATGAAATCTCTGGATCAGATGCTGGAAATGGCGGAGAAGGGAGAAGCTCCATTTGACCGGGAATAGAAAAAGCTTACGCAAAAGGCGCAGGCTTTTCTTTCGGACAAAAAGTTTTTACTGAAAGTTTTTACCAAAAGTAATCAATAAAAACCAATCAAGAAGTGCGCAAAGGCTAACTTTTGAGCCAAAACAGAAACAAAAGTTAGTTTCCACTGAAAAACTGTGTGAAAACCCTTTGCATTCCCGGGTTGGAATAGGTATACTATGAAGGAGAAGAAGAGATGACATTAAGGGAACTGGAATTAGGACAAAGCGCAAGGATCACAGAGGTCGGGGGCGAAGGCGCCCTGCGGCAGCATTTTCTGGATATGGGTGTGATCCCCGGCGCGGAAGTCACGGCGGTCCAAAAGGCACCTTTGGGCGACCCCATCGAGCTCAGGATCCACGGATACGAATTGACGCTTCGGCTGGCGGATGCGGAGAAAATCGGCATCGAGCCCGTCGACATGCTCCAGGAGTGGGAAGAAGCGAAGCGCTCCGGCGAATCGGTTCACCCGGGTCTGGGGGAAGGCGGCAAGTATCACCGCAAAGGCGACGGAGACCCTCTCCCGGAGGGGACGCTTCTGACCTTTGGACTGGTGGGGAACCAGAACAGCGGAAAGACCACTCTGTTCAACCAGCTCACCGGCGCCAACCAGCGGGTAGGGAATTTCCCCGGGGTCACGGTGGACCGGAAGGACGGCCCCATCAAAGGTCAGCCGAACACCCTGATCACGGACCTGCCGGGCATTTATTCCATGTCTCCCTACAGCAGTGAGGAACTGGTGTCCCGGGATTTTGTATTGAAAGAGAAGCCCCGGGCCATTATCGATATCGTGGACGCCACCAATATCGAACGGAATCTGTATTTGACCATGCAGCTTTTGGAGATGGAGATCCCGGTGGTAGTGGCGCTGAATATGATGGATGAACTGACCGGCAACGGAGGTTCCATCGACATCAATGAGATGGAAGCGTTGCTGGGAGTGCCGGTAGTACCGATCTCCGCCTCGAAGAACCAGGGGGTGGACGAACTGGTGGACCACGCTGTCCACATCGCCCATTACCAGGAAAAGCCCCTGCGGCAGGATTTCTGCGGGGAGGAGGACCACGGCGGTGCCGTCCACCGGTGCATCCACGCAGTGATCCATCTGATTGATGACCATGCGAAAAACGCCGGACTTCCAGTGCGGTTCGCGGCCAACAAAGTCATCGAGGGGGACGAACGGATCCTGGAACAGCTGAAGCTGGACCAGAATGAGCTGGAAATGATCGAGCACATCGTGCTGCAGATGGAAGCGGAACGGGGACTGGACCGCAGCGCTGCCATGGCGGAGATGCGCTACACCTTCATCCACAAGGTCTGTGATGCCACCGTTCGCAAACCTCATGAAAGCAAAGAACACCTCAGGAGTCGGAAGATCGACCGGCTGCTGACGGGTAAATTTACGGCGATCCCGGGATTCATCCTGATCATGGGTCTGGTTTTCTTCCTGACCTTCAATGTGATCGGGGCCTGGCTCCAGGGACTGATGGAGACCGGGGTGGAGGCGGTCACCGGCATAGTGGACAGTGCGTTGACTGCGGCCGGCGTCAATGAAGCCATCCACGGACTCATCATCGACGGGATCTTCGCCGGCGTGGGGAGTGTGCTCAGCTTCCTGCCCATCATCGTCGTGCTGTTTTTCTTCCTTTCTATTTTGGAAGACAGCGGCTACACCGCCCGGGTGGCCTTCTTCATGGACAAGCTCCTGCGGAAGATCGGCCTGTCGGGCAGAAGCATCGTGCCGATGCTGATCGGCTTCGGCTGTACGGTACCGGCGGTCATGTCTACCCGGACCCTGCCCAGTGACCGGGACCGGAGGATGACGGTGCTGCTGACGCCCTTTATGAGCTGTACGGCAAAAATGCCGATTTTCGCCTTCTTTACGGCGGCCTTTTTCCCAGGGCATGGCGGACTCATCATGATCGGTCTGTACGTGCTGGGGATCATCACAGCGATCCTGGTGGCCTTCCTCTTTAAGGGGACGCTGTTCCGGGGAGAGGCGGTGCCCTTTGTGATGGAACTGCCCAACTACCGGATGCCCGGGGCGCAGAACGTGCTGAGGCTGTTGTGGGATAAGGCCAAGGACTTCCTGCAGCGGGCCTTCACCATTATCCTGGTGGCCACCATCGTGGTCTGGTTCCTGCAGAGCTTCGACCCGCATTTCAATATGACGGCGGATCCGGAGGAGAGCATTCTGGCAATGGCGGCGGGGTGGATCGCCCCGATCTTCCGGCCCATCGGACTGGGAGACTGGAGAGTGGTGACCTCTCTGATCACCGGCTTTATGGCCAAGGAAAGCGTCGTGGCTACGATGGAAGTGCTCTTCGGCAGCCAGATCACCGTGATCATGGGCACTCTGGCTGCAGCCAGCATGCTGGTCTTCAGCCTGCTGTACACCCCCTGTGTGGCAGCGGTAGCCTCCATCAAGCGGGAGCTGGGAGGCAAATGGGCCTTTGGAGTCGTGCTCTGGCAGTGTGCTGTAGCCTGGGTCGCAGCCCTGATCGTCCGGATCATCGGATTGATGTTGGGGGTGGCATAGATGAATGGATGGGATATTATATTGATCGTAGTGATCGCGGCAGCGGTCGTGTTCGCGGTCCGTCACATGATCCGCGGCCGGAAAAGCGGATGCTGCGGAGGAGCGGAATGTTCCTGTTGTTCGCAGCGCTGTGACCGGCGACAATAAATTCTGATTCAGGAGGAATATCATGAAAACAACAAGGGAACATATCGGAAAATCCAAGGAAGATTATTTGGAAGCGATCCTGGTGATCCGCCAGGAGAAAGGCTATTGCCGGTCCGTGGATGTGTGCAATCACCTGAACTTTACAAAGCCGAGTGTTTCCCGTGCGGTGAAATCGCTGGAAGAGGAAGGCTATATCGAACGCCGTGACAGCGGGAATATCTTTTTAACGGAAATGGG